>JAYEGV010000094.1:0-11155 GCA_034659235.1 Methanobacteriota archaeon | reverse complement strand
GCATGGGATCGCAGTGTGCAGGCTCTGACCTATGGTCGCGGGTTTCGAGACCGGATATATGAAAATAGAGCCAAAAGGAGGTAATAAAGGATGGAAAAAAGAAGCATGGTGGGCTTAATAGCTGTAGTAGTAATCGTAGCGGTGACGCTGTTTGCGGGATGTGTTGAGGAGACTGACGAACCGGATGAACTTGACGATGCCACGTGGGCTTCGATTTGTGCTGTGCACGGGGATCTGATTCAGGACGATCTCACCAATATGCAGGAATATTTAGCGAGTGGCAATTCTAAACAGCTTGCAAAACATGCTGGATATCTGCAAGAAGACGCGATGGATGCCTATAATGATAGTGTCGGGCGCACTGTATCGCCTGAGTGTGAGGCTGCGAAGTTGGAATACGAGACAGCTATGCTTGCATACGCACAAGTCGGTGAATACGCCGTCGCTGGAGATTTGGATGCTGCGAGTGAGGCTGCTGCGAATGCTGCTGCATGCATGGAGCGCGTTAATGATATGCTTGATCAGTTGAACGGTATGTAAATTTGATGGTAGATCGTAATAATGAAATGCAAACACAAAATGTTGAAAAAAATCTTGCAAAATATCCCCATATAGAAAGATATTATGGTCAGTATATTTTTTCTCTTGTTAAAAAAAATCATCCTTTAATAAGCCTCGTTATCAATGAGGGAAAGTATCTAGTTTTATTAGATGCTTGGATAGGTAAATTAGACTCTATTCCTAATGTCCCACATCTGATTAAAAAATCAAAAAATCCAGCTGATTTTTTCAATATAATGTCAGAATTTAAAGTCGCGTCATTTTTAATTGCAAAAGTAGACAAAATAAAAATTATTTCGTCCGAAGAGCCTTCGCCTGATTTTAAAATTGAGATATTAGATAAAATCATTACGATTGAAGTCAAAAGAATAGAAGATAAAGTTGAATCTGGAAAAGGAAACATCACTTACCCCCATTCTTCAAAAACTTTATATGAAATTAATGACATACACACTATACGTAATAATATAATAGAATCAATTAAAAAAGGTCAATATTACTCGAATATCCCCCATATTATTATTTTTGATTGTGCATCTGGAATTGAAGAAGATGAATTTGAAGATGTTTTATATCCAAGGAAAGATGAAGGCATGCCTTTTTATAATGGCGGTAAATTGATCGGTTATGGCTATTCAATCTATGACGGATTATTTTATAAAAAAGATACTGAAGAAAATTTTATTTGCTCATGTTTATCAGGAGTTGCGGCTATTTTTGAAGGCGTATCTGTTTCTATGGATCCAAATACTTCTTCAGTAGATATTAAAAAAGATAGGATTATCTTTTTTGGAAATCCTAATGCAAATTTAGTTATTGATAAAAATGTTTTGAACTCTTTGGGATTTAGAGTTTATGAAACAAAAGGGGATCTCTGGTAGTTTCCCATTTCCGCGACAACCCCCGCAATTAGAACACGAGTAACACGGATTTGAATGTGACCACATCGCCGTTATCACCGCCACAACTTTGGGGAATCGTAGGACCAATATTATCACTCAATACCAATGAAAACATTCCAGCCATATTTTCATTGCCAATGAAAACTTTATGTATAACAAAAAACAGATACGCCAATCATGAATAAGAGACAACTAAAAGAGATCGTTGTCCAGCAAAGAGAAGAGCTAAAAAAGAAGTATAAGGGAATAGAAAGAGAAAATCTGGAAGAGATCGGAAGATACCTGAAAATCCCACACGTATTGATAATCAGCGGTGTGAGAAGGTCTGGAAAATCGACCCTGCTGACACAGATCATGTCAGAATGGTTCGATGAAGATTTTTATTATCTGAACTTTGAGGACGAGCGATTGATATCGTTTTCAGCAGAAGATGACTTTGATCTCCTTTATCAGGTGTTCCTGGAACTTTATGGAGAACAAAAAACCTTCTTCTTCGATGAAATCCAGAACGTTTCCGGCTGGGAACGGTTTGTGAGACGGATGTATGAACGCGACAACAAGTTCGTAATCACCGGGTCGAACGCAAGACTCCTGAGCAGGGAACTCGCAACGCATCTGACCGGAAGGCATCTCGCAAAAGAGATATATCCTTTCTCATTCAGGGAGTTTTTGAGGTTCAAAGGTGCTGAACCCGGAGAAAATTTCGAATATATCACAGAAGAGCGGGCTAAAATCACAAAACATCTCTCCCAATATATCGAAGATGGCGGTTTTCCTGAGTATCTGAGATATGGAGAGAAGGAGATACTTCACAGGCTTTTTGGCGATATAATCTTCAGGGATATACTTGTGAGATACGGGATAAGAGAAACAAAGCCCTTTCAGGAGATTGCCAACTATCTGATGGCGAACGTCTCAAACACGGTCAGTTACAATAGATTGAAGAACATCTTCAATCTGGGCAGCGTGAATACCGTAAAGAACTATGCTGAGTATCTGGAAAGCAGTTTTTTGATCTTTTTTGTCGATCGGTTTTCATATTCCGGAGGTGTGCGACATGCGTCCCCGAAGAAAGTTTACTGCGTGGATACGGGACTTAGAAATGTGGTTTCCTTTAAATTTTCAGAAGACATCGGAAGAGCGATAGAGAATCTCGTATTTATAGAATTGAAGCGCCGTTCATCACAAACAGAGATCTATTACTGGAAGAATCGGGGAGAGGTCGATTTTGTGATAAAGAATGGCAGGAAGGTTGAAGAATTGATCCAGGTCTGTTATTCTATAAATGAAGAGACCGAGAAGCGGGAGGTGAGTGCGCTTGTTGCGGCGATGGATGAGTTTGGGCTCAAGAAGGGTCTGATCATAACCGATGACATCGAGAGGGAAGAGGAGATCGGTGGCAGGAGGATCGTGTTCATGCCGCTCTGGAAGTGGCTGCTGGAAGTCCCTGAAGAGCGGGCGTGATGTTGTGATCGAATCTATATAGATTCTGGTGCTACCTATAGGCAAATCACCTCTAAATACATTATATGTGCAAATTTTATATAGCACATCATCGCACGCGAATACCATGGTGATCGAGATGACCTCCTATGATGCAAACTCCTGGTCGGGCTATTCGATCACCAGAATTAATACAGAATATGGAAGTATAACACATGAACGGAACATACATGAAAACAGGCTTGGTCGCGGTTCTGGCGATGGTACTACTCCTGTCGCCAGTCTGCGCTCAAGCCGACAATCTGGGGCATGACCCCACATATCCGGCATTCCCACAGAAGGAGCATACACCGGATTATCTTCTGACTGGCGATGTCATTGTTACGACTGACACCGCAGCGAAGAAGGCAACGATAGAGTTTGATACGTTGCTTGCAACACCAGAAGCGAAGGTGTACTATGGGCTTTATGTCCCGGAGCAGGAGATAAAAGTGCCGCAGTATCGAAGAACTACCACAGAAGATCTGGTGGGAGAGGATACGTCTCACAGCGTTACGATCAACATCGGAAAGTTTGAGAGTGCACGTTACGACATCTGCAACTTTGCCGAAGACGGAGGTGTTATCTGCTACCGCATCGAACTCTACAACCCGGAAGTTGCCTCATCAGTATTTTATGATGGCAGGTTCAGGGTCGATGGAGATTACAATCTCGTGCCGTGCATAACCGAGGGTCCATTTGTGGACCTCGTGACCACAGATGACGCGGTGATCTCATGGGAGACCGATGTGCCCACGACTGCTGCTGTGGAGATCGATGCTACATCATACACTGATGGCATATCAGATGCCAGCCACGAGATATATATCACAGGACTCTCAGCAGGCACAGAATATGAGTATGATGTACTCGTCGATGGTGTGATCTACCAGACATACCACTTCACAACCGAACCAGCAAGCCCGAAGTTTGAGTTTGCGGTCATGTCAGACTCAAGAGCTGGCGTTGGTGGTGGCGAGAGGAGCTTTGCAGGTGTGAACTACCACAAACTGAGCAGGTTCATGATCGATGCGTACCAGAGCGGCGCAGACTTCGTTCTCTTCGGTGGGGACCTCGTCAATGGTTACACAACAAGCATGGATGACTATCGCATGCAGATCAAGGCGTGGAAGGATGCCGCAGAGCAGATTGGATGCTACATCCCGATCTATGAGGCTATGGGGAACCATGAGGCTCTGGTGGACGTCTATGACGATGGAAGCAGTTATGGCATCGAGTTTGATAAGCAGGACGATGGCATCAATAAGAGTGCTGAGACGATCTTTGCCGAGGAGTTTGTGAATCCGGCAGACAGTTTCCCGGATCCTGAGAATACGACTGCTCCTGGTTACGGGGAGAATGTCTACTACTTTGACTACGGGAATACGAGAGCCATCGCATTTAACACGAACTACTGGTGGTGCAGCCATCCTGAGGACTTTGGGGGCAACCTTGAGGGGTATGTGATGGATAACCAGCTTGCCTGGATTAAGGACGTGCTTTCTGATGCAGAAGGTGATTCTACGATAGAACATATATTTATGTTCGCGCACGAACCAGCGTTCCCGAATGGGGGGCATCTGCATGATGCGCAGTGGTACAATGGCGGAGACCCTGCTGAAAACGAGGATTACTATGGAAACCCGCTCAATCGGAGTTATGTGGTCGAGCGCAGAGATGCACTCTGGGAGGCGATCAGCCAGAATGGCAAGGTTGTAGCCGTCTTCTTCGGAGACGAGCACAACTACAACAGGATGAGCGTCGACAATGAGACGCCGGTACACCTTGACGGATCAGTGAATCCGAATTTCACAAATCCGGTCTGGCAGATCATATCAGGTGGCGCGGGTGCGCCGTTCTATGCGCAGCAGGATACACCATGGTCTGATGATGTCGAATGCTTCTACCCGAGCAAGCACTACTGCATGATCAGTGTCGATGGAGGCAAAGTCTCGTTGAAGGTGCTGAGCGATTCAGGCGAGATCGTGGATGAGTGCGTGCTTCGAGAAGGAACGCCAGCAGGCGATGGGGACACAACCGAACTCTCAGCAGAGGTGATCCCTGCGATCTCGATCAGCGTCGAGACATCAGCGCTTGACTTCGGAACGGTTGGAGCCGGACTTAGTTCGGCTACAAGACAGATCAGGATTGTGAACTCTGGCACCCATGACGTCAGTGTGACAGCGGAGATCGGGGCAGATGAGAGCGACTTCTACGATGAAGCGCTCAGATTAAATGGCGGTTCCGTGGACGGATTCTCTGAAGGGATACCTGCTGACATCACCGACTTCGAATACGCAGAGGATGTCGCAGTATCGCTCGAGGTTCCTCTATGGGCTGGCGGCGAGTACGATGGAACGGTGCTGTTCGTGGCAGAGGGGATTTGACCCCCTCTTATTTTTTTATGAACAGGAGCTAACGAAGATGGATAAAAAAGTATCTCTGACGCTGATCATCACTCTTCTCTCGCTCGTGACACTTGTACAGACAGCGTCCGCATTAGGGGTGGGCGCATCTCCTGACAGGATCGATTACGGAATTCTGAATACTGGTGATGGATCAGTAAAGAGTCTATACGTCATCAACACAGGCGATGAGGTCGAGAGGATCGTTGTGAAAACAGAGACATTCGAGAATATGACCGAACTATCTGCTTCCGAATTCACATTGAATCCGAAAGAGAGCAGATTGATCAATCTTACCCTGACAATCCCATCTGATTTTGAAGAAGGGGATCATTCCGGAAGCCTTCTTGTCACAGGTTTTCCAAGCACATCCTCAGGGCTTGGCATCGGAGCATCTGTCAGGATACCCATGGAGTTCTCTGTACGGGAATCGATTCCACAGACTGGCATCATCCTCGCCATCAGCTGCGCATGCCTGGTGATCATACTCCTTGCTTATGTCAGAAGATTAAAGTGACGAGATTCCCTCTCTCGCTTTTTCTTTCCTGAAAAGATAGATGGCTACCTCCTTATTCTCGCGTATTGCAGCCTTTATCGCCTCTGTATTCTTCTCAGATCCTATCAGACTCTTCCATGAATAGATGTGCCAGAGTTCATGGAAATCAGAGTTTGCTATGTAATTGAACTTCTTCAGTCCGATAACATTGAAGAGATCATCACGATTAGCCACCTCCCATGCATCAAAGATATCGACATACTTCTTCCAGTTTTTCCAGAGGTGAATAAAGGGCTGTTTACCCTCCCCTGCCTTGTGATGTGGATGACAGGCAATCGCAATCGCGCCCTGCTTATGAATCTCCTCAACGATCTTCTTCACAGGCAGGGTGGGATCGATATACTCCTTTATATCGATCGCAAGAATATGATACTTCTTCCAGTTATTTGTGATCTCTGTGCCAGGGATGACCAGCATTCTGTATTCATCCCATGCCCTCTTTGCTTCCGCCCATAGAATGCGCAGGTAATCAGGGAATTCTTCCCTCCTCAGCGCTTTGATGGGTTCGTTCTTCTCCTGCCGCTCCTCACGCGTCACATCATCCAGAATGTGGTCGGTGATGCTTATGACATCAAACCCTTTACTGCCGTAAAGATCAACTACCTCGCATACAGGCAGTTTCCCATCGCTCAAGGTCGTATGGATATGCAGATCGCAATGCAACCAGTGTTCAGACATTAAATTTATATATACTACGTCAATACTCTTAACTTTTCCTGAATCGCACCTTATTCGCAAATTCTATATACAAACTGGAGATAACTATAGATAAAATTCCTCTATAGTGATTATGTGGGCAGAATTCATATACTCATGCCTCAAGTAATGCATATCCAATGTGTCAAAGACTGATCCACACCCTGATCAGAAGCATCCTGCTTTCAATCGTTCTCGTTTCTATTGTTTCTGCAGCAAACGAATGCCGTAACGATGATCCGGACACTGATGTGGAATGGGTAAGCTCTGGCAGTGCAAGCATCGCATGGGGCAGGACTTATGAGCTCGAAGCGAATGATGATGTGTACATCTTGCGGGCTGACGATTTTGATTCCAGTCTGAACGCATCAGCCATATCGGTTGAAAATGGAGGGGATGTAAGGCGGCATATCCTGTATCTCAACCTGCTGGAAAAAGACCGATGGTTCGACTGGGATTCTGAGATAAAGGTAGAACTGACCGACATAACCGTAGACTCACATAAAACCCCGTCAGCGCACCTTACATTTTATCGCAGAGGAAGACCTGAACTTGATATCGATATCGATGCGACACCTGAGACATTCGATGAGATTGACGTATCCTCGGACCAGTATCTTCCTGAAAAGGAGAAGACGATCACGATCGATGTCAGAAATACAGGGGAGGCATGGATAGAGAATGTCAGATTGAGGGTTGAGATCGGAAAACTAAAATTGAAAGGCTACAATGGCTTGGAGTTCCATGATCAGACCATATCTAAAAATTTCGGTTGCATGGAGAAAAATGACAAGGAATCGATCAATTTCACTGTTATTGCACCAGCATGGGATGGAAAGACATCGCCTTATGACATTCACTACAGTATATCAGCTTATGCCGAGGGGTTTGACATCAAGGGCGGGCGGTATGAAGCAAACGAATCCATAACCCTCTCCTGCACCGATCCAGAGCTCCGGATAGTAAAATCGGTCTGCTATGACGAGATCAGCATGAGCCCGTGCAATCTCGTGAGATCGAACCTGTACACTCTGCGCGAGGTGGTCGCGTGTGTGCCAGAGGCGTTGATATACAACGTGAGCGAGTGGAGTATCGTGGAACTCAGCGTCTACAACATCGGTTTCTACCCTGTTTACAATCTCAATATCACAGACTCCACCATCCCGGATGGCTTCAGGATCGCTGAGATTTACGAAGAAGGATCACCGAAGTGCATATCAGAAGATCGTCCCTACCACATACGCTACAAACTCTTTCCGGTAGAGCCGGACACGTATACCTTTGATGCACCATTCGCTGAGGCGAATTTCTATGGAGAGGATTTTTCATGGGAATCGAGCGGCGTCTCGATCACGGTTCACGGACCCGACATAAATCTGACCAAAACGATCACAGGATCAGAAAGCGGAACATATCAGGTGATACTGAACGTGCGAAACGATGGCGACCGCGCCGCATGGATCAACCTCACCGACACCGTGCCTGCGGATGCCGGGTATATTAAGGGCAGCGCGGAGGAGGGGATCGAGGGCGGCAGCCTGCCGCTTGGTGAATGGGATCTTGATGTTTGCGAGGCGAACGATTCCCATATCCTGATGGTGGAAGGCGTTCTTCTGCCGCCAGGAAAATCCCTTGAGATATCATATCTCATACGCCCTGATCGGTTCGATGAACTGGATCTACCGTATGCAGAGGTTTTGTTCCGTGCTCGAAACCGCTATCAGGGCGTTGTTCGCTCCTCGTTCTGGCGTTCTGGTGCCGAGGTGGTGCAGGTCTGGGATCCGTCATCAGGCGGCTGGGTTGCGCCAGAGAACGGGTCAGAGGAGACTGGCATCAATGAGACCGCGGTACCGACACCGACCGAACCCCAGAATTCGGCACAGTCCAGAACGCCGCAATCAGTCTCGCTGAACAGGTCGGATGGCAATCAGACAAATCAAACAAATCAAACAACACTGCACACATCGCAACTATCCAGCATAACCGATAGACTGCCGCGTCAGATAAGAGAGGGCATGCAGTGGTTCAATCCCCTCATTGAGACCGCGGGCAAAGTGGCGTCAACCATCGTGGATACCTCGCTCACATTGATCGCGATTCTGGTTGCGATTTCAGGGTTCTTGCTCGCGTTCTTACTGCTGCGGAAGAGCGGTCCCCCGGTTCCGCCCGGGACGTGAACAGACGCGAAAGGACGCAGATTCTGCAAAAATCTAAATCTCCGCGACCTCTAATAGTCTCTGCGGTAAACCTGCACGTTATGATTTACTGATGATCTCGGAGTGTGTGGAAAGTCTAAATATCACTGGATTTTTAAATAGTGCTCATATTACAAATGATACCCTCTAACATTTATGAATATCAATCAAATCGTGTCGGAGAAAATTATGAATTCACTCGATGAAAAATTGAGTAAAGCCATTAAAAAGATCACCTCACTGGATGATTTTGAAAAAGTTGAATTTATTATTCAGTATGGCTCATCTGTGGAGGGTATGATGACTGAAGACTCTGACATCGATCTGGCAATCTATTATGACGACAGGGACAACAGTGAATTATCTCGATATAGGTTTAAAGTAATCTCCGCTCTTTTTGATGACATCTATGACGTCAAAATTTTCCAACAACTTCCACTGTACGTGAGGATAGACGCTCTGAAAGGCAATGTGATATACTGCAAAGACCGAAACTTCTTATATGATGTCGCACGGCAAACAATAAAAGATTTTGATTCATTTAAACACAGATATTATGATTATATAGGGGAGAAGTGTATCGCATGAGGATAAGTCTCCTAAAAACAAAAATAAAGGAGATAGAGGAAAGTCTGGAACTGGTAGAAGAGTATCTGCCAGATGACCGTGAAGAATTTTTATCATTAGGAATAATTAAAGATGGGATATATAAAAGACTGGAATTTTGTATAGAGAATGTTTTTGATATCTGCGCAGTTCTAAACGCGGATTACAACCTTGGAATTCCCGGCAGCGATGAAGATATCGTGGACAACCTGATCCGGAATAAGATATTGCCTGAAGAGACGAAAGGGAAATTAGGCTCCATGAAAGGGTTTAGAAACATCATAGTTCATCGATATGGAAAACTTGATGACAATCTCGCTTTTAATATAGTATCAGAGAATCTCGGCGATTTTTATGAATTTATATCCCTGATAAACGATCATCTTGAAAGACAAAATCCCGACAAGCAATGAAATATATTCTCTGGTCGGATTTGCGGATATGATCAGGTAAGTTGTGGTTGTTCCGAATGTTTATGAGTTGATTCTGAGTAGACCTTTTCTTTTTTCATCCGAGGTAACGGATTCTGTTACCATGGATACAATTATTGATACCATGCCCCCGCAGCATTACGTTTTCACCCGCAGCCATAAGTATGTCCATCTATGTAGATATTAGTGCTAACTATAGATATCACACGCGTAAATATATCATTTGTACAAAGTTCATATAGATGCAGTTCCAAGCATATATCGGAGCGATCTGGGAGACAACCGGGGAGTCCCGGGGGTTTAAACCCGCAATAATCGCTCTCAAACGACAGAGTGAGTGAACACTCTGGCACAGAACACGAACAACCAATAAGGGGTACGGAACATGAACATGGGAACAACGAAACCGAAAGAATTTGGAATAGCACCACCACTCATAGGGGCGGTGTTTGTACCAACAGTTAGTGGAGATGGCTCGAAGAAGAGCAGAAGCCAGACAATAAACGACATCACAGAGCTTGCAAGAGATGATCTGCATGGCATGTATCGCAGATATGCGATTGGGTAGTATCTCAAGAGAATATCCGGGGTGATTAAGATCACTCCAACTTTTTATTTTTTGGTGAGGGAGTATGGAAACAAGATATAAAATATTAACAATATCACTCAATGCAGATATATTTTTTCTATTTTCTGCCAGATGTTGTGGTAGCCATTCACTTGTTGAAAACTATATTTTCAATCAATCGATTACCGGGATTTCTTCTGGTTTAACGTCCGGAGTGGTCATCAGTCCCGGGACGATTGCGCGCGATTGAGCGAGACCCTGGCGAACCTGACAACCATCTACACAAACTTTATGACAACCCGACTATTAAAAGGAGATCATGGAGAGAATCGCTACGGTCGTGTCAGGAAGGATTCAGAACGTGGGCTACAGAGCAAGAGTCGTTGCTATTGCGAAAGAATCCGGAATAACAGGCACTGTTCAGAACCTTGGGGATGGCAGGGTCAAGATAATTGCAGAAGGCGAAGAAGGAGATTTGAAGGCATTTCTTGATGCGATAAGAATTAAAAATGCTCTGATCGATGTTGAGGATGTTCTGGTTGAGTACTCTGATGCTACCGGTGAGTATGGCGATTTCTATAAACTTGTGGGGGAGGGAGAGACCGATGAGAGACTGGACAAAGCATCCGAGTATCTCAAGGAACTGATTACAGTTACGAAGAGCGGATTTTCAGAGATGAAAGAAGAGATTGTTGGAGTGCGAGAGGAGATTGTTGGAGTGAAAGAAGAGATTGTTGGAGTGCGAGAGGAGAT
>JAYEGV010000093.1:0-2138 GCA_034659235.1 Methanobacteriota archaeon | reverse complement strand
GTTCAAATCAGACCGTTGCGGGATTGAAATGTCGCGTCCCCGTCTTGCGCAGGTTAACGCACTCTCGCATATACCAAAAAGTGATTCTCTGATCCGACCGTTCATCCGATTACGGGTGATTAGAAAGTTCGAAACCCATGCTGGAACTTCCCAAGCAGATGGATCTTAAAACAAAGAGCGATCAGCAAACAACCACATACTCCATCGATGGCAAAACTCCGGACCAAACAGATTAATATTACCATAGCAACCATTCTACTGCATAACCATTCCAATAGAGGCGCTGCAAATACTATGAACCCCACTAAAATCGTAATCATAGGTCTTGGCGTGGGTGGCTTCATCGCCGCAAAGACCGCAAGGAAAGTAAATCCCGATGCAGAGATCACAATCATAGACGAAAAAGAGTACGATATGTTCTCGGCTTGTGGGCTGCCGTTTGTGATGGAAGGCATAGTCGACAATTTTGACAGACTCAAGCACAACCTGCCCACAGAACAGATGGGGATGGTAAAACTGTTGAAACACAGGGCAACCGCAATCGACAACGAGAGAAGAGTGGTAACGGTAGTGGATATGGAATCAGGCGTTACTGAATCGATTCCCTACGATTCAGTGATAATCGCAACCGGCGCAACACCGTTCGTGCCCCCTGTTCCGGGTGCCCGCGAACTTCTTGATAAAGGCGTCTTTGTGGTCAGCAATCCAGAGAATGCGAAAGCGGTTCTTGATTATTCAAAGAGCATATCCAGCACTGTTGTGGTAGGTGCCGGCGCGATCGGTCTTGAAGTGGGTGTTGCTATTAGAGCACACAAAGTCGACGTTACAGTAATTGAGATGCTGCCACACTCTTTTCCAAAAGCAATCGACCCTGATATCGCAAAGGTTCTTGAAAAATACCTGAAAAGATCAGGTATCAAACTTATTATGGGCGCGGCTGTGGAGAAGATCTCAGGTGACGATAAGGTGACCGGTGTAACCATAAATGGCGAGACCATCCCCGCGGAGATGGTTGTTATGGCATCAGGTGTTCGTGCCAACTGGGATCTGGCAAAGGATGCCAGATGCGAACTTGGAAACTGGGGCATCAGGACGAACGCGAAGATGGAGACGAGCATTCCTGGAATCTATGCGATCGGTGATTGTGTTGAGACAGTAAGCCCGATAAACCACAAGCCGTGGATGTCGCAGCTTTCAACGACCGCGTATCGGCAGGGTATTGTGGCAGGGACGAATGCGGCAGGCGGTTATGGCACGTTTGATGGGTCTCTCACAACATTTGTATCGGTCATTGGCGAGATGGAGGTCGCAGCAACCGGTTTTAACCAGTTCTCTGCAAAAGCCGCAGGATACGAGGTCGTGGTCGGAAAGGCGAGCGGTCTCATCAGACCCGAATGGTATCCGGGCGCATCAAAGATCACTATTAAGATTCTTGCGGACGGCAGAACCGGAAGGATCATAGGCGGTCAGGCGATAGGAGTTGAGGGCGCAGCAGCGCGGGTCAATCTGATATCGCTTGCGATCAGGGGTGGCATGAACCTGCATGACCTTTACGGTGCGGAGCTTGCATACTGTCCTGCGGTGTCCGAAGCTTACGATCCGCTATCGAAAGCCTGCGAGTTTGCCATACGCAGGATGAAGAGATGATACTTGGAAGTGGTGGATGTTATACTCGCTCTTCCTGGAGAGACAAAAGAGACGATAGAGATGACCAGGAAGTTGATAAAAGAGGTGTGGGCTGATATTTTGCAAGTTTCAGTTGCATCACCGTTTCCCGGGACAGAGTTTTATGATTGGTGCAAGGAGAACGGGTATCTACTCACCAATAACCCGAACGAGTATCTTGATTCTGAGGGACACCAGAAGGCGATCATCTCGTATCCATGGCTTTCTGCTGAGGAGATAACCGCGGCGGTCGATGGGATTCTGAAGGGGTATTATATGTCTCTGAATTATGTTCCGCTTGCTGTGAGGCAGGTTCTGAGGAGACATGGCTTGGACGAGATGAGGCGGCTGTGGTATTCAACGAGGATGTTTACAGGGTATATTGCAAACAGATGAAGTAGTGATATGATAGAAAAAAGTGACTCTTTGACAATTCGCGTTGCAAGATCTCGTAGATGAATCGTGCCTGTGTG
>JAYEGV010000092.1:0-2139 GCA_034659235.1 Methanobacteriota archaeon | reverse complement strand
CGTCAGTCCGATTCCGCCATCCACGCGCCCGATTTCCGCATTGAGATCGATCAGTGTGATGTGGAGGCGCGAGGGTGTTGTGATTTCGATCATCTGTGATGTTTTGGTATCGGAGTTAAAGATGTTTGGGCTCTTTGGTAATTTGCGTTGCACGCATCCCATCGGTAAATCAAATAAATAAAGAATATCCATCGATGTTAGTGATTTTTTATTACTTTCTGGTTACTATGACTTCTTTCAATCCTATTAACCGCAGATGCACGCAGATGCCCGGTTAACAAATCTGCGTTCATCTGCGTTTGGTACGAAAAACTCTCAAAAAATGGCGGTACCCATAATTCTGAAACTACTTTTTCATCGGCAGTATAAGCACTGCGGAACAGGTCATGCGTGTTTATCTGCGGTTGATTATATTTTCAATTTTTTGCAATTTCTTATTGGAATGACTATATACAACTATCGCATTCGCTCATTTTCAAGTCGTTTTACCGATAAGCCTACATGAGTTTCTTTTTTAAGATATTTACCGCTTTCAATCCGTCTTGTGTGATTCGAACTCTGTAAGATGCGATGCCGGATGCACTTTCTTCTTTATCCACTCTGGTTATCTCAACATAATCCAAAACCTCGAGAAATCTACAATTCTTCTTCACGGTGTCATAATTCGTTCTAACGATCTGGGATAGATTATAATACGTATGTACTTTTTCATCCGATAAAGCCTTCAAAATCTCTATTTTCTTTCTATCGCTGATTAGCAGGTCTGTCATGTGTGCATACAATTCTGTTGTGCACACGATAGGAACAGAAACCTTTTAAGAAGTAATTCAGTAATATGCAGTGCACACTACAATTTAGTAATAAAGAGGAATTCCACGTAAAAAGGTGTATTATGGTTGATGGCATAATAGGAGGAGAGCAAGAAAGTAAAGCAACCCAAAGCGGGGTTGTATCTTTTCTAGAGTGGGGTAGATGGGAAATGAATATCATAAAAATAGTGATTGGTCTGCTCTTTTTGGCAGTTACATCTTCCGGACTGGCTATCGGGGATGATACCAGTGGTGTCACAACCTATTCGGTTCCGGAGGGAAACTGGGTTATAAAAACCGATGCGCCTACTGCGGGTGGCTACGGAGAAGCGGTTGTCAGCACAGCAACCAACATTTATATCTCCCGCTGCCTTGATGTCAGTTCTGATCCGGCATTCTGGCGTTATGACCCGGACGTGGAGAATTGGGAGATGATGAATACATCATGCCTTCCCACCGGGGCATTTAGAAATGGCGCAGCTATGACGTGGGACTATGACGATCACACATACGCCCTGTTTGGCGGCAGATATAATGATAGCAATCGAACACTGTTTTACCGGTACAGTCTGTCAAACGACAGATGGGAGCAACTGGCAGACACGCCCAATGGGCAGGGCGCGGGCGATGCCATAACGTGGTCGGGACATGATGATCGTATTTATGCAATCATAGGCAGTAATAAACGCGGAACGATCTTTGCTTGCTATAACGCTTCCAATGAATCATGGACAAAGATCAGTTTTAACCCAAATTGGACTGGTACAGATGATGGCGCCTCATCGGTCTGGACAGGAGGGGAATACCTGTATGCATTGAGAGGTGAATATGACGAAATGGTTCCAAACGGCGATTTTGCCAGATACCACATTCCCACAGGCATATGGGAGAATATGAGCGATATACCCGAGAGCGATGGCGTTGGGGACGGCGCTTCTCTGCTCTGGATCGGTAACTGGCTGGACAGGTATAGCGATTGCATTTTTGCCATCGGTGGTGGCGATGCAGACGAAGATCCGGGATATGGCTTCTATCGTTACAGCATTTCATACAACGGTTGGGAAAAATTGGAATCCCTTCCCTGTCCGGTAGGTTATTATGTTGGAAACAGATTGGGTTTTGCGGATGGGCACATCCACTACTGGCAGGGCGCTCCGAAAACAGAACGATGGATCTGTGGTGGAGATGCATTCTGCATGTTCAAAACAACGTTACAAGGCGATATCAATGGCGATGGTTGGATTAGCACCACAGACGCTGTGATTGCGCTCGATCTTGCTGTCCGCGGCGGATACGAACCTGTGGCTGACGTAAACGACGACGGGCTAGT
>JAYEGV010000091.1:0-11259 GCA_034659235.1 Methanobacteriota archaeon | reverse complement strand
CATTCCAATACTTTGATTTTGCCCATGAGAAAATGCAGATAATTTTAAAAGTCGAATTGAAGTATGCTTCTTTGTGGGAGAAGTTTAAAAAATGTAGGAAATTTTCTAAAACGTGAGTTGTTACATAGTCTCTTGCAAAATAGCCCCATGCCGGATGAAAAACCATGAATTTCCTGTTTTTTATTTCGGAAAGATTCTTCCTGATGTCTAAATCGAGATCGTACAGATTTCTAAGATATTCCTCCCTATTCCGGACATAGAATTCCCTGTTATCAGGATCGACCTTGATCAGTGCATCACTTATGTGTTCCACCTGTATTCTGACATTGTCGGATCAAAGTCAAGCCATCCTGCAAAAGATATAATAGCGAAAAACCCGATCTTCAAGAAAGATAGATATATCATAACAACGAAGTGTAATGATCATGGTATCGAAGCAACCAAGAAAACAGAGGAAAGCGCAGTATCAGGCACCTCTACATAAAAGGCAGAAATTCATGAGGGCTCTACTCAGCAAACCGCTGCGAGAGAAATACGGACAGCGAACATTCGGCGTTCGTGCCGGGGATACTGTAAAAATTATGCGCGGTGAATACGCAGGCACCGAAGGCAAGGTTGAGAGGGTCAGTCTGAAGAAGACCACACTTGCGATCGATGGTGCAACATTATTTAAGGCAAACGGAGAAGAAGTTCCAAGACCGATGCATCCATCGAACGTGATGATAACAAAATTAAATCTTGAGGATGAAATGAGAGAACTTATGCTGAGCAAGGGTGATTGAGTGAGCGGACATCAGAAGAGACTTTCAATTCCAAAAACCTGGAACATACCACGAAAAACACATAAATGGGCTGTCAAATCTTTGCCAGGTCCCCATTCCAGATCGGAGAGCATTCCTTTACTCCTGGTCATACGGGATATGCTGAAACTTGCGAATTCAAGCAGAGAGGCAAGGAAGATATTGCATGATGGAAATGTTATGGTAGACGGTATAGTCAGACGGGATTATAGATTCCCAGTAGGGGTCTTCGATGTTATAACCATACCAAAGATTGATTCGTCATACAGAGTATTTCTGGATGAGAAACAGAGACTCAATCTTCAAAAAATCAGCGATTCAGAGATTAAATTGTGCAGAATCAATAATAAAACAATTGTGAAGGGAGGAAATAACCAGTTAAATCTTCATGATGGTTCAAATATTGTTTCGGATGAGTATTCTTATCGTACCTTTGATTCGATACTTCTTTCGCTTCCTGATCGGAAGGTTACAAAGCATCTCGTGTACAAACCAGGAAACCTTGCCCTGATAATCGGCGGCAAACATTCCGGAGAACTCGGAACGATCAAGGAGATACGAAAAACACGGGGTTCGATGCCAAACATGATATCGCTGCAGAGCGACCACGATTTTGAAACAATCGAGGATTATGTCTTTGTGATTGGGAAAAACACGCCTGAAATAGAAATTCCTGCTTTCAAAGGTGATGTAATTGACTGATCCAATGCGTGCGATCGAGATCGATAAAGTGACCGTGCACATCGGGGTGGGCGAGAGTGGACAACGTCTGGTCAATGCTGAGAAGATACTCGAGACAATTACTGCTCAGAAGAGCGTAAGGGCACTCTCGAAGTCCCGCATCCCGGTATTTGGAATCAAAAAAGGAGAGTCAATCGGCTGTAAGGTCACGCTTCGAAAGGATAAGGCTTATGCATTCATCGATACCGCTCTCTCGATCATTGATCACAAGTTATATAAATCTCAGTTCGATGAGACCGGCAATGTGTCCTTTGGGATCGAGGAGCACACTGATTTCCCTGATCTGGCTTATGATCCGGATATCGGCATCTTTGGAATGGATGTCTGTATAAACCTCAAGCGACCCGGATACCGGGTCAGCAGGCGCCGTATTCAGCAGCGGAGGATATCGCATAAACATCGATTAACCGCTACAGATGCGCTGGAATGGATGCATGATCAATATCATATCGAGGTGATGGAATGAGCGATAAATCCAAAGAGAACGTATGCAGACGATGTGGCAGGAAACAAGGGCTGATTCGGAAGTATCACATATACCTGTGCCGCCAGTGTTTCAGAGAGATTGCGAAAGAGATAGGATTCGAAAAATATAGTTGAGGTGATTAAATGGTATTACTTGATCCGCTTGCTGATGCGCTGTCAACCATCAGAAATGCAGAAAATGTCGGGAAAAGTGAGTGCGTCGTGCGCCCTGCTTCAAAACTTATCGGTAATGTGCTGAGTGTGATGCAGAGCCAGGGATACATCGATGAATATGAGTTCATCGATGATGGAAGAGCAGGCATCTTCAAGGTGCGTCTGCGCGGAAAGATCAATGACTGCAAGGTGATCAAGCCGAGATTCTCTACCAAACTGGCTGACTTCGAGAAATGGGAGAAACGGTTCCTGCCGGCAAGAAACTTTGGCGCTTTGATATTGACGACGCCGAACGGTGTAGTATCGCACTATGAGGCAAGAGAGAAGAATGTAGGAGGACAACTCCTCGCTTATGTGTATTAGGTGAAAAATGGCAAAAGAAATCAGAAAAACGATTACCGTACCAGATGAGGTGACCGTTTCAATAAATGAACGATTGATCACGATATCCGGTCCGAAGGGAGAAATAACCCGTGAACTGCGGTATCCGCACATCACCATCCAGCGCATCGACGATGATATATCTGTTGATGTCGATACTCCCGCCATAAGAAAAGAACAGAAAGCGATGATCGGAACGCTTGCATCTCATCTCAGGAACATGATCGATGGAGTAACCAAAGGGTACCGATACAGAATGAAGATGTTGTATTCTCACTTTCCGATCCAACTACGAATTCAAGGAGACAGATTCCTAATAGGCAACTTTCTTGGTGAGAAAAAAGACCGAGTGGCACAGATACTGGATGAAGTCGATGTGGCGATAAACGGTGATGAAGTGATCGTTACAGGTATCAACAAGGAGTCGGTTGGACAGACCGTGGCAAACATCGAGCAGGCTACAAAGATCAAATCCCGCGATCCAAGGGTATTCCAAGATGGAATATATATAATCGGCAAGGAAATGATGTCATAGGTGATAATAATGGATGCAGCAACCAAACGGTTATTGAATATCAGAAAACGGCAGAAAAATAAGAAACCCACATTCAAACGGACAGATTCTCATAAGAAAAAGAAACTGGATGAGAACTGGCGACGTCCCAGAGGGTTGCAGGGCAAACTGAGAAGAAGAGTTGCTGCGAAGGGCGCTGTTGTGCAGGTTGGATATGGCAGTCCTCGTGCTGTCAGGGGATTGCACCCATCGGGTTTTGAGGAGGTGCTGGTGCGAAATCCGGATGATCTGCAATCGATTGACCCGTCACATCAGGTTGCTCGGATTGCACGCACCGTTGGCGTGAGAAAACGACTGGTAATCGAGAAGATTGCGGATGATCGCGGAATAAGGATCTTAAATCCATTGCCTGAAAAGGAGGAGTGAATGACTGATCTATCAAATCAACGGCGTATTGCTGCAAACGTTCTTGGCATCGGCGTGCACAGGATCTGGCTCTCTCCTGATGAAGCAGAGAGTATTGCTGGTGCAACCACGCGAGAAGATATCAGAGGTCTGATCGAATCAGGTGCGATCGGTGCAAAAGCAAAGAAAGGCATAAGTCGCGCCCGTGCACGGCAGAGGGATGAAAAACGGAGATATGGACACCGATCAGGACATGGCTCACGCAAAGGCAGAAAAGGCGCAAGAACTCCCAAAAAGAGGGAATGGATCAACAAAATTCGTGCGCTTCGCAGCCGTCTCAAGGAACTGCGTAACGATGGTACGCTTCCTCCGAATATCTACTGTAAGGTGTACAGGAAAGCAAAGGGCGGTGAGTATAAGAGCGTGGCGCATCTGAATGCATATCTTACGACACAGGGACATCTCAAATGAATGTAGAAATCATTGAACTGGATGATCGTAAGGCAAGATTCGTACTCTCCGGCGCAACACATGCGTTTACAAACAGCATCAGGCGCAGCATGCTTGCAGAGGTTCCCACGCTTGCGATCGATTATGTGAACATCTATGATAACACATCGGTGCTCTTCGACGAACAGCTTGCACTTCGTTTCGGACTGGTTCCACTCATAACAGACCTTGATTCTTATGTTCTACCTTCTGAATGTGAGTGCGGTGGAGAGGGTTGTTCGCAGTGTCAGGTTTCACTCACGCTCTCTGCAGAAGGTCCGAAGATGGTATATGCCACAGAACTGGTATCTGCTGATCCGGCGGTTATGTCCGCAGACGTGGTACCGATCATCAAACTGGCAGAAGGGCAGAGGATATCGATCGAGGCGGTCGCACGACTGGGTACCGGACACGATCATGCGAAATGGCAGGCAGGGATTGCCTGTGGATATAAGAACGTGCCGCATATCGTGTTATTGGAGGGCTGTGATGGTTGCGGTATGTGCGTGGATAAATGCCCGCGCGGCGTACTTGTGATCACAGATGATGGCATAGAAGTAGTTGATGAACACGCATGTTCGTTGTGTAGACTATGTGAACATGTCTGTGAACTCGATGGGATCAGGGTTGAAACGTATCCGGATTCCTTTATATGTACCGCTGAAAGCGATGGCTCGATGTCGATCACCGAACTGATTATAAGGTCTGCTGATGATATCAAGAAGAGAGCAAAGGCACTGGATGAATACCTGAGCATCGTTGATGCAGACTAAGAATGCGGGGGTTGCCCAGCCAGGTCAAAGGCGATAGGTTCAGGGCCTATTCTCGCAGGAGTTCGTGGGTTCGAATCCCACCCCCCGCATCATTCTTGTTTTCGCCTGATCTCCTCAATTCTGTCAGTCAGGCGCTCAACAAGTCCTTCCTGCACCGTACCGCTATAATAATCGATCCTTGCAGCGATCACCAGTTTTGAAGCGAATGCCCGTGCAATTCTGCCGCGCAACCGGTAGGGTGATGCATGGATACAGGGATGCTGATAGATTGCGCCATGCTTTGGCGGGGACGCTCCACGCAGATGGCGAAACATCGCCCTGTTCGCGCCAAGAACCTGCACACGGCTCGCAGGCATCCTGCATAATTTTTCAAGCCCGCCTGCTATGCTGATCAATCGTGCAGCAAGCAGTGCACCTGCAAGATTTGTGAGATTGGGAGCAATTTTGATCATTTCATCCTGAATATGATCGATGAGCATCCTTCGACTATCATACAAATCAATAAGATTCCGTGCAATGGTGCGCATCACATCCGGGATTCCTTCCTCTTCTATGATTCGTCTGGCAAGTTCTTCTGATGGCGGACTCGATCGATAGAGGGAATACCATTCGAACAGGCGCTCTGAAAGCAGATTCAGAATATTGTTGAGATCATCGAGCGCTCTTACTGCATGAATGACTTCATCATCATCCTGTGCAGATGACAAAATCTCTTCTCTTGCAAGTCTGATGGTTATTTCATGCAGCAGGGATCGGTATTCCTCTTCAGAACCAGCAAGACCTTCTTCAAACAACAATGCGCGGAGGTTTGTTACCGGATTTTTTGAATCCAGTAACATGGAAATGATCGTATCGACCATTCAATCCTTAATCAGGACTGGTTTCGTTGCCTCGCGTGTAAACATGATCGGCAGGATGTTTAGTACCGCCAGCAGATCGCCTTCTTTGATCTCGCCTGTCTCCTGCCCGAGAATGTATGCGATCTCGATGCATCGATCAGTCTCTACTGGCGCAAGTCCTGTTCCGGATCCAACACGTACCACCGATGCAAGTGCATGTGGTGTGAATACACATGGGAGAGCAAGTAAATCCCTCTGGAGTTTGATCTCCCTGATTCTAATCTTCTCAAACGCTCCTTTTGCTATCGTCATGTCCTCATCCGCGACAACCATCTCCCATTTGGCGCGGGTTGCTATCGTAAACTCGTAAGGTGCTGCTTCGACCTTGATCCGTTTCAGTCCCTGTTCTGTTGGGGAAACAATATTTATGGTTTGAGATGCCATGTTTTCACATACGACTATTATGATATATAATTATCCCAGTTTCATCTGGATCGAGTCAGGTCTCATATCCACGAGTGGATACAGCCGAGCATCATCGCTCAACACATGGTGTATATGATCAGGAGGCGCGTCGAGTGATATCTCTTTTGTCATGCCATATCTTCCGCGGTTTATAACGATGGCGTTCACGATTCCGAGCATATCGAGTTCGGTTATGAGTTCGGTGATGCGCCGCTGCGTCAACACATCGAGATCGATCATACTGCATACGCGCTTATAGATTCGATAAACCTCTCCAGTGGACATGATCCGCTTGCCAGCTCCTCTGATCAATTCCGGAGATTTATCAAGCATCACGATGCTGTACAGAACCAGTTTTGACTGCGTAGGAAGTGTTCTTATGACCTCTGCAACACGGTCAGACTCGATCTTGGACTGAGCTCTTCGAACATGGCTTTCCTGCACCTTCTTTGATCTATCACGCTCAGCGAGTTCTGATGATATCCGGAGCAGATCGAGGGCTTTGCGCGCATCACCGTGTTCTCGCGCTGCAAGGGCGGCGCATAGCGAGATTACATTGGTGTCGAGTATTTCGCTGCCGAATGCTATCTCAGCACGCTGCCGCAGGATATCTGCTAGTTGATCAGCGTTGTACGGTGGGAAAACGAGTTCTTCCTCCCCAAGAGAACTCCTGACTCTCGGATCAAGGAATTCTGTGAACTTCAGATTATTTGATATGCCTACAAGACTGACCTTGGCATGCTCAAGTGTGGAATTGATCCTCGATAAATTGTACAACACATCATCGCCTTTTTTTGTCAGTTTATCGATTTCATCGAGTATGAGAATCACAACTCGCTCCTTACAATCGAGTGCTTTTTTAAATTCAGTATATACCTGATCAGTGGGCCAGCCAGTCATCGGAATCTTCTTACCGAAATGCCGTGCAAGATTGGCGAGTAACCGGTACTGGGTGTCGATGACCTCACAATTGGTATATACAACCTGACAGGGAATTCCACGCTCTGTACCAACCTTCTCGATCTCATTTCCAACGTGCGTTGTAACCGCTGTCTTGCCGGTTCCGGTCTTCCCGTAAATCAAGATGTTCGAGGGCGTATCCCCACGCAAAGCCACGATTAAAATCTTGATGAGAGCATCTACCTCTTTATCCCGATGTGGAAGATAATCCGGGATATACGTGGAACGAAGCACATCCCTGTTATTAAAGATTGATTTTGATTCAAGTAATTCATTGATAGCCTTTGCTATGGGTGTATTTTTCAAGAATCTCCCTCCATGCCGAAAGGTTAGTTAACCATCTTCAGATACACCTTATTAAGGATTGCGGATATGTGATTTTATATTAACAAAGTGAAAACTAAGGCGAGAGCCGTTTTCGGTCACGGGGGAACAACACCACATCACGGATATTTTCGACGTGCAGCATGGTCATGACCAACCGTTCTGTTCCAAGCCCCCATCCTGCATGCGGGGGTATTCCATACCTGAATGCTTTCAAATAAAAATCAAAACCATCCGGATTCAGACCGCATGCCTCAATCCTCTGGCGTAGCAGATGGTATGAATGGATACGCTGTGAGCCTGACGCGAGTTCCATGCGCGGATGCATTAGGTCAAATGATTTACTGTATGCCTGATTGTTTTCATAAGGATGGGTATAGTACGGCTTGATGTCTGTGGGCCAATCGATGATGAAATAATGCTCACCGACTGCGTTTCCGATCGCACGCTCAGCAGCGGTGCCAAAGTCCTCACCCCATTCTGTGGAATGCCCTCGCTGGCAGGCGATATCGAGCGCGTCATCGTAAGTCAGCCGCTTGAATGGCAACTCTGGTATGACAGGTTCAACACCGAGATCCTGCAGCTGTGGCATGCAACAATGGGATACATATACATACACCTCATGGATCAACCGTTCAAGAATATCCATCACATCGAACTGATCCACGAAACTCGCCTCGATATCGATCGAAGTAGCCTCATTGAGGTGCCGCAGGGTGTCATGCTCTTCTGCGCGGAAGATCGCGCCGATTTCGTACACCCGATCAAAACCTGCCGCCATCATGATCTGTTTATATAATTGTGGGCTTTGATTCAAGAAAGCCTCTCTGTTGAAGTATGTGATCGGAAATAATGCCGTGCCGCCTTCGGTTGCAGCCGCAACCACCTTTGGCGTATGAATCTCGAGGAATCCAGCGCTTTCAAGAAAGTTACGCACTGCTTTTAATACGTGGTGCCGGATCACGAATATGGCAAGGCTTCTTCTCTGTCTCAAATCCATGAATCTCGAATCAAGCCGTGTATCGATGTCCGCGCCGACCTTTCCGGTGATGTCCATCGGTAGAGGGGAATCAGATTCCGCAAGCACGTTCAGAGTTTGCGGGATGATCTCGTAACCGTTTGGGGCTTTGTCTTCCTTCTTTACAGTCCCCTCAATCAGAACTACAGACTCCCTACTCAGTCTTCTCGCGGAATCGAAGAGAACCGGATCGGTCTTCTTCTTGACCATGGTAATCTGCATGAATCCGCCCCGATCCCTGAGTACTAGAAAGTAGATTCCCCCAAGATCGCGCATTTCATGTATCCAGCCCGCAACCGTAACAGAATCTCCGTTCATATCAGGTGTGATATCAGATGCATAATGTGTCCGCATTACGTCCATAATGGATGTAGATGCAGAGTATCGTTGTTATATGTTTTGGTATGTGCAGGCACTATTGTGAAACAAAAGAATCGCCATTCCGATCAATTCACACTCTGCATGATCGGAAGGACTCGCTCCGGAACCTCTGATTCCCGCACCCGGTACTCTCGCTGCGTTCGGTTACCACGTCGTTCGAGTATGTCGCGATTGTACATCCTTGCAAGATATGTTGAGACCGTACTCAGATTGATGGGGTCATAGACACGTCCGTACTGCTTCTTTATATCCATGGATGTGAACCACACGTTCGGATACTCATATTTCAAGAACGACTCGAGACGTTCTCGAACAGATAGCGGCTCAGACAGCGGGATCTCAGAATCGGATCTCGATTTAACCGCAACCTTTCCGGGCTGGGTTCTGTTCTCGACTGAAAAGTCCTCTATGAACCGAATCATGACTCTTGCCCATGTAGCACCTTCCGATTCCATGATGCTATCGCCACCATCGGTCGTGAGTTTTAGCCGGGACCTTATATGAGGCGAGTCCCCGGACTCAGAAACAAGTGCCGATGATGCCGAATTGATAAGACCGATCAACATGCTCTTCCAATTCGGATCACCATCTGCTGTCTGGATTGTATGCCGATCATCGCCATCGGTCACAATTTCAAGCCGGGACCTCATGTGTTTTCCTCGATAATGTCACCATCCATCCCCTCATGATGTCTGGTGCTTGCTTTTCTGGTGCGGTTCAAGCCAGCGTCTTGTGTTTTCCTCGATAATGTCACCATCCATCCCCTCATGATGTCTGGTGCTGTGTGACTGTGATCTGATCACAGTACTGCACGATTGCTGTTAATATGTGAATCTGTTTTACCTGTATATAAATGTTTCGTGAGGATTGGCGAGGTAATTCCGATGTATTCAGGATAAGCACAATAGCATATCCAGATCACACCTAAAGTTTAATTAATACCGGTATTTATCAATTTACGCATCTTTGCACTTATACAAATATCTGTTTGTTCCATGTTTATTGTAAACATGCACACATATTATTTCATAGTATATCAGGTAGTTTCGTGCACTTATGGTTTGTTTGAGATAACCATAGTTGCAATCCAATTAGATACAAAATAACAGCATTCTCACGATTTGCAAGCGATTCCATACCTTTTAAAAAAACACACATCACAGAAGAACATCGCCCATTATATCGAGCGCACGCATGATATCTGCTTCGCTCGCGGCGTACGATATGCGGATGTGCTCTCTGCCATGCGAGCCAAAAGCTGAACCCGGTACAGTGATAACGCCACGCTCTGCCAGTTCGGAAGCGATATGGTCGCCGTCATCAACGCGCGGGAAGAGATAGAACGCACCTTTCGGAGTCGGGCACTCAACACCCATTTCTCGAAGCCCTTTCAGCAGAATGTCCCTTCTTTTTCTGAATTTCTCTCTCATATCCTTCACACAACCCTGTGGACCTGTGACTGCTGCAAGTGCTGCTGCCTGCGCGACCGAACTCGCACATGCCTGCACATACTGATGCACCTTTTGAAACTGCTCGATATATTCGTGTCTTGCTGCAAGATAACCGAGACGCCATCCGGTCATTGAGTATGTCTTGGATGCCGCATTCACTGTTATCACGTTGTCTGTGAACTGCGCAGGACTGATATGCTCACCCTCGTATATGAGAAACTCATAGACCTCATCAGAGATGATGGTGAAATCGTAATCCTCGGCAAGTTCTGCGAATGCCTGCATATCCTTTCTTGATTGGACGGATCCGCATGGATTGGATGGCGAGTTCACGAACAGAACCTTTGTATTTCGTGTGATATGCTCGGCTACCACAGCAGGATCGAGAAGAAGATCGACGAGAGGAACACCAATCACCTTTCCACCCGCGATACGTGATAATGCAGAGTATGATACGAAACCAGGATCAGGGATCAGGACATCATCCCCGGGCTCAACCAGTGCCTGCATGGCTATATGCAGAGCCTCGCTGGCACCTGACGTAACGATGATCTCATCAGGGGTGACAGAGATGTTGTTGTCACGCAGGAACTTTTCTGAGAGCGCACTCTTAAGTTCTGGTATGCCCGCGCCAGGCGTGTATTTGGTGTAGCCTTTCCTGATCGCATCTATGGCAGCATCACAGATGTGATCTGGCGTTGGGACGTCGGGTTCTCCGAGCCCGAGATTGATGCTGTCTGTTTTTTTCGCTTCGAACATCTTTCGTATGCCAGAGATGTCGATATCTGATACTCGATCTGTGAATGATCTCATTGTTTACACCTGTTGTCTATTCTTGGTTGCGAATATTCTCATATCTTATAATAGTATTTCTGCCGGGACTGTCATAAATTGCCCCTGTGGCTGCCCCTTCAATCTGGAGTAATCCCACTGTGAAATGTGCCATTGGTAATTCCAGATGGTGGTGAGTGGAGAGCACAACGATGATGCAGATGTGGACGGGGCGGGCGGGTCATGTCACAGGATGCGCTCATGGTCATGCAGGCGGCGGTTGGGTGCACAGAGATCGGTTAGTTTTA
>JAYEGV010000090.1:0-2146 GCA_034659235.1 Methanobacteriota archaeon | reverse complement strand
GATCCCAATTAACAATAAATCCGTGTTAATCCGTGTTAATCCGTGTTAATCCGTGTCTGAAAAAACTTGAAGTGTCACCCAACGGAAAGGCTAAAAACAGATCAACTTCTCAAAGGTGAGTTGTTACACATAAAGTTTTATCTCTCGCCAGATCGAGTACACATCAATGCATGAATCATTGATTGTGGAGGAGTTTGCGAACGCAGGGTACCAGATCAGTCCGGATGCGGTCGCGCTGATTGATTCATGTCAATCGCCAACCACCCTTGTGGAACAGGTGCTGCAATCGCTGGATGACTCGGTGCTTGTGGTATGCAAGGAACACATCAGATCCGATAATAAAAAAAGTCCGGAAAAGTCGCTTCCCGGGGTGAACATACTCTCTGACATCAGCAATGAGTCAACCTGTGTTGGAGAATATGCTGAGTTCGTACGGTACTTTCGAGATCGGTACACACGGCTGAGCGGCATCATCCGCGGGAGGATCACCGCGCGTCCGATCGAATCACTGCAAGCAGGAAGACAGCAGGAATACAATAGCGTTTCGATCATTGGCATGGTTTCTGATACCAGAACAACATCAAACGGCAACAAACTGCTGGAACTTGAGGATCCGACAGGTTCGTTTCCGGTGCTGGTCCGCCCTTCTGATCGTGATCTGTGGGATATCGCATCCGGGATCGTCCATGATGAGGTGATCGGCGTAACAGGCTCACTCACAAGGGATGGCAGGTTGATGATCGTAAAGAACATCGTTATGCCAGACATCCCGAACCACCATAACCAGCAACTTGGAGCGAAGGGAAATGGCTCGGGAGATGAAAAAGGTCATGCAGTCCTGATCTCGGATGTGCATGTCGGAAGCAACACGTTTCTGGAGGATGCGTTCTGTGAATTCATCGATTATCTTGGCGATTGCTCTGAACCGGTGCGATATCTGATTATAGCAGGCGATCTTGTGGATGGTGTCGGTGTATATCCGGGTCAGGAACATGAACTGAATATCCCTGATGTATACGAGCAGTATGAATGTGCAGCAAAGTACCTTAAAAAGGTTCCAAGAAATATCAGGATTGTAATCGCTCCTGGCAACCACGACGCAGTAAGGCTCGCAGAACCGCAGCCTGCGCTGCCTGAGAAGATTCGATCGATCTTTCAAAAGGATGTGGTGTTCGTTGGTAATCCAGCGCTAATCGAGATTGATGGTGTGAGAATCCTGATCTATCATGGACGGTCGATGGACGACCTGGTCGCAACCATACCGCAGATGAGTTATCAGCGTCCGGCTCAGGTCATGATCGAGATGCTGCGACGCAGGCATCTTGCACCAATATATGGCGGCAGGGTGTCCATCGCGCCTGAGACGAGAGATCATTTCGTGATCGACCGGATACCGCATATCTTGCACTGCGGACACGTGCACACGATCGGACTCGAGCGATACAAAGGCGTTACTGTGGTAAATGCCGGAACATGGCAGTCCCAGACCGAGTTTCAGAAACGGGTGAATCTTGATCCGGTGCCAGCGCATGCTGCTATCGTTGATCTGTCAACGCTCGACACAAGGATGATCAGGTTTGCGTGACATTGCAGCAAAACTTACGGATCATTGGCTTTCATGTACCGGTATAGGGTGCAAAGTGAGTATCATGAGAAACTCCAGACGAATTCAGGTGTCATTCACCCAGAAGTAATTGGAACTAATTCATCGATTAAAAGCCGAGTTTGGGGACAACGATGCAAATATAGTCCGGAATATTGTTCTTGCATGGCTTGCTGAAAAGTCGTTTATATCGGATTCGGCAAAAAATAAAGGTGATTTTAGTGAACATAGTGAATATGGTGGACAGTCCTGACTTTGTCAAACCAGCCTATTACACCAGAGAATTTGCAGATGAGTTTGGCATCCCGCTTGTATCGCGTAAACAAAGGATCACATTTACGCATAATGGTGATCGGACAATACATCGCTGGTCGCCGTATATTCAAGGATTCTCTGCAAGTGGGGTTTATGTAAGAAAAAAGAAGCGAAGCGGGCGAACTACCCGCAGCGAAGCGTGGTCCGGCGGGCGGTCTGTGTTCGCGGTGTGGCTGCTCCGGCGGCGTGCTCTCGCGATTGCGTTTGTCCGGGCGCAGATGCCGCCGC
>JAYEGV010000089.1:0-2147 GCA_034659235.1 Methanobacteriota archaeon | reverse complement strand
CGATGTTATTCCATGAAAGGTTGGTTATGGATGCGATGCAATCGGAAGAGTGTCATTATCGAAGATGAAATGAGGTTGGCGTGGGGGCTGGGAAAGGGGATGTTTGTAATGTAACAAAGTCAAGTTACTGTCTTGTCTGTGCATATACATGATACATGCGCAAGAGCGCGGTCGTGTTACTCAGCAGAGCGAGAACGCACAGACCAATAAACAATCGGTTCATCAGTAACGTCAGAATTACGATGACAAACCGTACTGCACGATCGCCTGGACCGACCGCGCATGATATGCCGAGTCCCTCTGCACGGGCTCTCGCATAACTGACCATGACCGATCCTGTAAAAGCTATAAAGGTCAGAAGGATCAGGATCTGTTGGTCTTCAATGATTGCATAATATAGAATGCCAAACAGAATTGCTGCTTCTGCATATCGATCGATGAACGAGTCAAAGAAGGCACCGAATTCTGTTTCCATCCCGAATTTCCTGGCAAACGCTCCATCGAACGCATCAAAAACTCCGGACATGATAACCAGACACCCGCCATAGACGATATAGCCAAGAGCAATTGATATGCAGGCAGCGATTGCGAAGAGAAAGCCGATAACCGATAGGACATTTGGATTTGCCTTTGTGTGCGCCAGTATCTGGCAGAATGGGCTCAATATTCTTTCTGACAGATTCCTTGCTCGATCTGTTATGCTCAATCGTTCATGTAATCGCATGAAAATTATCTTCTCTGCTATTATTAATAGATGGCGAACACCTTATTATCATCACAGCACAATGGCTGGTTGATGGACATCGAAGGCTATGCAAAACGCGGGCTCTCAAGGAACGACCCGGAGATCGAGCATAAACTCACCGACCGGATACTTGAGATCAAACACATCTCTCGAGAGAGAGCACAGGATATTGCTCATGCAGCAATCGTGGAAGCCCGTGCCACACTGAACGTCGATGGAGACCTCCTCACCCGGATCACATCAGGGGTCACGATGGGTGAGTTCGGTGTCGGATCGAGAGGTGCAGGCGATTTTTATGCACACAAAAAGATCGCAGAGGTGATCGGAAAGACCGATGCGGTCGTTGATTCGTCGCATCTCGATGATTCAGGGGTTGTTTGTTTTCAGGATCAGTACATCGTTGTGAACATCGATGGCATCCACTCAAGGCTCAGCGACTTCCCATTCCTTGCAGGGTTCCATGTTGCACGTGCAGCGCTGCGCGACATATATGTGATGGGAGCAAGCCCGATCGCGCTCTTTTCAGATATCCATGTTGCGGATGATGGCGATGTCGGCAAGATATTCGATCACATTGCAGGCATATCCGCAATCGCTGAACTCACACGGGTGCCGCTCATCACAGGAAGCACGCTTCGGATCGGAGGCGATATGGTGATCGGGGAGCGTATGACCGGCGGCGTCGGTGCTGTTGGAATCGCGCATGATCTGACAGCTCGTGTGAGTGCAGAGGCAGGTGATGTGATTTTGATGACAGAAGGCGCAGGAGGCGGCACGATCTCAACCACCGCGCTGTATTATGGTATGCACGATGTTGTGGATGAGACGATCAATATCACTTTTATCAATGCATGCGAGGCGTTGATCGCGAGTAATCTTCTCAAAAGGATCCATGCCATGACCGATGTCACCAATGGCGGGATACGTGGCGATGCCAATGAGATATCAAGAACAGCCAGGATAAAACTCGTGTTCTTCGAGGAGAAGATGCGAACTCTGGTGAACCGGAAGGTTCTTTTAATGCTCGAATCGCTTGATATCGATTATCTTGGTGTGTCTCTTGATGCGCTTCTCATGATTGCGCCGCCTGATGCTGCGCATGAGATCATGGACGTGATCAGGGAGCAGAACATCAGAATCGATGTGGTTGGCGAGGTATGCGGGGGAGCGGGTACTGAACTGATCGCTGATGGTAAAGTCTGCAATTTTGAACCGCGCTTTCGGGAATCGGCATACACACCGATCAAGAAACTGGTTGGCGATACGATACCAGAGGATTATGAGAGGATGCGAAATGCTATTGATCTCGCAGCATCAGAATCCATAAGGAAAAAAAGGCGTGTGGTGGAGCGGATACTGGGCATTTCATCAAAAGAAATCTCATAACAGGCAATGAATTTTC
>JAYEGV010000088.1:0-2169 GCA_034659235.1 Methanobacteriota archaeon | reverse complement strand
CCAATGGTTACGTTGTGTGTTCTAGTATATTCGAGGTCAGCATCCGGAGTGAAGACCATCATATCGCCAGACCAGCTGAACGATCCTGTAACCGGGGGAACGATGGAAAACGCGCCTTCTGCAGATGCCTGGTTCATCGCCTTGCTGAACGTTACGGTTATCACCGTCGATACTGAAACGCCAGTTCCTGTTGGCGTGTTAGTGGTTACGGTTGGTGGTGTGGTGTCTGGTTCTGGTGCTGTGGTGAATTCCCAGATGAAAGGATCTTCCAGAGGATTACCAGCCAGATCCATTGCTCCGGTTCCAATGGTTAAATGGTGTGTTGTATTGCATTCGAGGTTAGCATCCGGAGTGAAGACCATCATATCGCCATACCAGCTGAACGATCCTGTAACCGAAGGATCCATAGCGAACGCGCCTTCTGCAGATGCCTGGTTCATCGCCTTGCTGAACGTTACGGTTATCGCTGTCGATACTGAAACGCCTGCTCCTGTTGGCGTGTTAGCGGTTACGGTTGGTGGTGGTGCTGTGGCGAATTCCCAGTTAAAAGGAGCTTCCAGAGAATTACCCGCCAGATCCATTGCTCCTGTTCCAATGGTTACATGGTGTGTTGTGTTGCATTCGAGGTCAACATCCGGAGTGAAGACCATCATATCGCCAGACCAGCTGAACGATCCGGCAACCGGGGGAGCGATGGAGAACGCGCCTTCTGCAGATGTCTGGTTCATCGCCTTGCTGAACGTTACGGTTATCACCGTCGATACTGGAACGCCAGTTCCTGTTGGCGTGTTAGTGGTTACGGTTGGTGGTGTGGTATCTCCACCCGTGCTGACTGTAATATCAGCATCGCCACTTACGTCGAGATTTGTACCTGCGGTATTGGTTCCGTATATACCCGAGAACGGACATGTTCCGCTCGCATCCGGAGGAACGGTTACATGGTATGTGAATACTGCTCCATCCGGGGGTATTGTGCCGCCAAGCACTTCTATCATTATCCACGATACCTTACCGGGGGCGGCGAGGATGCCACCGTTAGATGCATCGACAATCTCCCATCCTGCGGGAACCGTTTCAGTTATGACAAGCCGATCTACTGCGGTCTGATCATCAAAGTCGATCGTCAAACTCACAGTGATGGTATCATCGGGAAATGCGGTCTCCGGTAACGTTCGTGTGACTGTGTCAGTTGCCGTTGCTGTTGATAGTCCCAGCAATAGCACAACCAACACTATTCCTGTCATGGTATATTTCGTTTGGCTCATTTGTATGTAACCTCCTTTATTATATTTCCGGATTCAACGAACCCGTGAAACATGTACTGCCAGATAGGTGTCCCATCTTATATAAAGATATCGGTCTGTTCTTATAATCACTGAAATTATAGCATATTGTAATCATGCTTGCATTATTTCTACTTTGTCACATTACAGACAAATCAACAGCGAGCGGTGGCATGACCCAAAACTGTTTGGAAAACAAAACCAACATCAAGCGCTTGAATGAATGGGTAATCTGACAAAGTCGAGTTATTTGTTGTGATTAAATCGATCCCACACAAATGATAACCGGGTCCATTTATCTCATTCGCGGTGTCGCGCATCCGACTGACTATTACAAAAATTAACTTTTTCGCGGGCATACGCTTACAATTCTATAATATTTTTAATAATAAAGTATAAAAAATAAAAAATATAATGAACCGCAGATAAACGTTGATGAACGCAGATTTGATTAACCCTGTTATCTGCGTTTATCGACGTCGCATCCGCGGTTATTTAACTACTTACTCCATGTTCGTGTTGACTGTAATCGCCTCCGATGTATCAATCACACTGAGCCCCGTCGTTGTACTTACTCCGGTAACGTTCACGATGTACGTACCATCCGGCACGGTTGTCTCATTGGTGTATGTGCCATCCCAATGCTTTGGAGATGGGTTCGTCACCCCGGAGCTGCTGTATAGCTGGTTTATGAGGTTACCAACGGTATCCTCAATCTTGATGGTTGCACTCACTTGCTCAGAGAACCTGACATCTATATCGGTGGTCTGTGGTGGTGCGATTGTCCTATTCGATATGGTGTATGTCACAAGTGTTGGCGGATCGTATGTGTCAATAGTTAGGTCAGCATCGCCAAGTATGTCGAGATTTGTACCTGAGGTATTGG
>JAYEGV010000087.1:0-2174 GCA_034659235.1 Methanobacteriota archaeon | reverse complement strand
TGTGATCATCGGACTTGAAGTTCATGTACAACTGAACAAACTGCATTCAAAGTTATTCTGTTCATGCGGGCTTGATTATCACAACGCACCTCCAAACACCCATGTCTGCCCGGTCTGTCTCGGACTGCCAGGATCACTACCTGTACTCAATAAGTCTGCGGTGCAAAGTGCCATAAAGGTTGCTCTTGCATTAAATTGTGAAATTCTTCCACAGACACAGTTTTATCGAAAAAATTACTATTATCCGGACCTGCCGAAAGGATTTCAGATCACGCAGTACGATTACCCCATTTCAAGCAATGGATATCTCACCATCGAAGGCGATCATGAACAGGGAATGAGAAGCATCAGGATCAACCGTGTCCATATGGAGGAAGATCCAGGAAGATTGGTGCACGAGGGCACGATCGATCGATCGAAGTTCACATTGATCGACTACAATCGTGCTGGTGTGCCGCTGCTTGAGATAGTGACAGAACCTGACCTTCGCAGCCCAAAAGAAGCAAGAAGATTCCTGAATAAACTCAGAAACATCCTTGAATACCTTGATGTTTTTGACGGCGATCTGGAGGGCGCGCTTCGTACGGATGCGAACATCTCGCTTGCTGGCGGGGTGCGGGCTGAGGTCAAGAACATATCGTCACATAAGGGTGCAGAGCGTGCACTATCATTTGAGATCGTGCGCCAGCGAAATGTGCTGCGCCGCGGCGAGGTTGTTGTTCAGGAGACCAGGCATTTCGATGAGTTGCGTGGTGTCACTGTTTCGATGCGGACAAAGGAAGCTGAACACGATTATCGATATTTTCCGGAACCTGATCTGGTTCCGATGCAGATCATGACATGGGTGCCTGCTATCAGGGAAACTCTGCCTGAACTGCCAGATGGACAGCGTGCACGATTTCTCGAGGAGTATGGCATAACAGAGGATCATGCTGCTTCGTTAACACTCGATCCGAAACTTGCGCAGTTCTTTGAGGATGTTTCACAGGAGATCGATCCGAAGATCAGTGCTTCATGGATCGCTGATGTGCTGAAAGGGGAACTCAATTATCGCGATCTTGCTATCGACGCATTCAAGACAGAGGACATGATCGAGATTCTGAAGCTATTTCTGGATGATGTAATCACAGAAAAAAGCGCAATCACAATCATACGAACGATTCTTGATTACGGCGGCACTTCTGCAGAGATCATATCCGAAAAAGAGCTTGCAAAGGTGAAAGGAGATGTGGTTTCATCCGCTGTTGATGAGGTACTTCCGGAGTGTGCCGATGCAATAGCGGATTACAGGCGAGGCGAGAAAAAGGCACTGAATTATCTTGTCGGACAGGTGATGAAGAAGACTCGAGGGCGTGCTGATCCGCAGGATGTGCGGATGCGGCTGCTTTTGAAATTGGGATAAATTCTGAATATGCTCAATATCATGAGGTAAGAACCACGAGATTACACAAGATTAACACAAAAATCTCGTGAAAATCTGTGTAATCTTGTGATTAAAATCCAAAACCCACAACTTATTAAGTATATGCTAAATTCTAACGATCTCGAATCTTTCTTGCTATATATACCAGTATCATCAGCGCGGCACATCCAAATCCTGGCGATTCGGCATCTGTGGGTATGGGCTGCGGTGTTGCTGGTTCATCGATCACCTGCTCAGGTGCATCGCGCACCTCAATCATCGTTTCTGCCCCCTGAAGCCCATCCTTGTGTGCAAGCACGTACAATCTGCCGGTGTCTTCCGGTGTAAATGCTGCAATCCCATTTTCATCGGTTGTCTGCTGAAACTGCGCGTTTCTTATGGTGAAGAATACGATTGCATCAGAAACCGGCATCTTCGAGGATGTTACAAGAACCTCAATCGTCTGATTGACCGTTGCTACGCCAGGTGCATCAACCGATAACCCGGATTGTTCGGTTTCGGATTCCGCAAGTACTGGCAGAATCATAAGACTTACGGCTATAATAAATATCCACCTGAACCCCATGCTTAAATATAGTCGTCATCGTAATATATATCTTGCGCCTCATTGCCGGGGTGGCAGAGCGGACTAACGCGGCAGGCTCGAGACCTGTTGTTCCTATGGAACGCTTGGGTTCGAATCCCAACCCCGGCGTAACCATGAAAAGATCATGAAGTTCGTTGTACTGCGAATCGGACACCGCCCGATGCG
>JAYEGV010000086.1:0-11392 GCA_034659235.1 Methanobacteriota archaeon | reverse complement strand
TAGCATCCGGATACGCCTTCTGGAAGTAGTACAACGCTGTTTCACCATCACTGGTCCCATTCCGAACCTCCAGCCTGTAGTATGTACTCACATTGGTTGCGTCGCCACCGATCCTCGGAGCATCATCGCCGTCTGTTGTGTTGAGCTCGCCATAGACGTAGCGGAGATCATTTGTGGTCGTGCCATCGGTTATGGTTATTACCACCTGGTTCATGTCAACAGGCTCGCTTCCCACTTTGAGCGAGCAGCGCAGGTCCAGCCGGTAGATCTCGGAAGAGTATGTGTCCCAGTCGGATGCGGACGAATTGCTCCCGCCCCTCCAGCCTTCAATCGAGTCGATATCGATGTTTGAGGAGACCTCCTTTGTTGCCTCCTTTCCTGTGGTCTGGGCTTTCTGTTGCAGGACTCCTGATGTCTGTATCAGAACAGCAGCAGCAACTGCGGCAACAAGAACCATCGCAATGAAGATGATCAATGTACCGATACCGACCTGAGCACTGCGATTCTGTGTTATATTGTTTCTTTTCATGATTGTTCACCTCACGGATATAATTCTACACTTGTATGTGTTCCGAATGACGATGGGGTCACAAAGTCAACTGTAGTTCCCGCACCACCCTCAGGGATCATGGAAATCGTGACTGTGGTTCTCGGATCGAGATCGAGATTCGCCTCGCCAACAAGCGGATTGTTGTACTTGAACTTGGAGTCAGAGCCATCCTTTATCGAACCCTGGAGCCAATCGTCGCCCTCGCCTGTGACGATATTATTCGGACCGGTTAAGAGGATCATCTTCACAAGGTCCCCTGTGTTCATCACCGGATTGCCAGAGGTGTAGGACTTGTCCTCATCCCTGATCTCCTCGACTACGTAGAACTTGTCAGCGCGTGCGAAGTACTCATCCTGCAGTGTACTGCTAATATAGTGGTATGAACTACTCGATCCGGTCACATTCCGGGAGAAGACTCCTGCATCCACAGCGATCACATCACCTGATGTTCCTGTCGTTGATGATGCTGCCTCACTCCATATCACGGCAGTACCGTTGCTGGCTTCGAGCGTGTAATTGGAACCAAGCCCGGTTCCGTTGTAGTCACCGTCAACATGCGCATCAGGATACACCTTCTTGAAGATATTCATGGCAGCGGTATGCCCTGCCGCGGTGTTTCCATGACTTGCAGTGGTGGTATCGCCATCTACCAGCAGCCTGTACGTCGTATTCGTAAGACCTGCCCCACTCGCACTCGATGTGTATGTCCCGTTACCGGTTCCTGTTTCTGCCTTCGTGGTCACAAGAGTCCCCTTGAGGTATCTGAGATCGTTTGTCATCGTGCCATCGGTTATGGTGATCACAACCTGATTCAGGTCAACAGGTTCGCTTCCCACCTTGAGCGAGCAGCGCATATCCAGCCGGTAGATCTCATCTGAGAACGAATCGACCTTGGATGTTGACGAATTCAGACCGCCCCGCCATCCCTCGATTGAGTCGATGTCGATGTTACTGGAGACTTCCTTTGTCGCCTCCTTTCCTGTGGTCTGTGCTTTCTGCTGCAAAACTCCTGATGTCTGGATCAGAACAGCTGCTGCAACTGCTGCAACAAGAACCATCGCAATAAAGATGATCAGGGTGCCGATGCCCACCTGGGCACGGCGATCCTGCATCATAGTCTTTCCTCTCATAATTCCCCACCTCATGGATATAGGTCAACGCTCGAGTGTGTGCCGAACGACGACGGTGTCACGAAGGTGACCTCAGTCGCTGCACCGCCCTCCGGGATCATGCTGATCGAGACTGTAGTTCTCGGTTTGAGCGTGAGATCAGCTTCACCGACGAGCGGATGATTGCGCTCCAGTTGTGCATCAGTTGTGTCTGCTTCACTTCCAAGTGGGGTGTTTCCGGTGACTGTGGTGCCCGGTGCCGTGAGTATGATAATCTTCACGAGGTCTCCGGTGTTCATCACAGGATTGTTCTTGGTGAATGACTTGTCCTCATCCCTGATCTCCTCGATGATATAGAACATGTCGCCGCGTGCGAGATAGTTCGTATCGTCAGGATAGTCAGTCGAATTGAAGATGCTTGCATTCACCGCGATCACATCACCGGATCCTTCCGATTCCGGAAGACTCCATAGCACCGAAGTAGAGTTACTGACATTGTTATCGGTGTCAGCACGCGTATCAGGATGTACGCGCCTGAATACTTCCAGGAGATCCGCGTTACTGCTTTCATCAACCAGTAGCCGGTAGGTCGTGTTTGTGATGCCATCGGCGGCAGCCGATACCCACGTCCCGTTTCCAGCGTCCACATAAGCCGTATCAGTCACGAGAGTCCCTTCGATGTACCTGAGGTCGTTTGTTGTCGTACCGTCTGTTATCGTGAGTACGACCTGGTTCATGTCAACAGGCTCGCTTCCCACCTTGAGTGATGATCGTAGATCGAGCCTGTATATCTGACTCGAGAATGTGTCGGGTTCGCTGCTGGAAGCTTGCATTCCTCCCCTCCACCCCTCGATTGAGTCGATGTCGATGTTACTGGAGACCTCCTTTGTTGCCTCCTTTCCTGTGGTCTGTGCTTTCTGCTGCAGGACTCCTGATGTCTGTATCAGAACAGCCGCTGCAACAGCAGCGACAAGGACCATCGCGATAAAGATGATCAAGGTTCCGATACCCACCTGAGCTCTGCGATTCTGTGTTATATTGTTTCTTTTCATGATTACTCCCTCATGGATATAGATCAACGCTCGAGTGCGTGCCAAACGACGACGGTGTCACGAAGGTGACGTCAGTCGATGCACCGCCCTCCGGAATCATGCTGATGCTGACCGTTGTTCTCGGACTGAGCGTGAGATCTGCCTCGCCTGTGAGCGGATAGTTGTTGGTGAGAGCGGTGTCAGCCCCCCCAGTATGTAATTCACCACCTGTGATGGTGTCTGGTCCGGTCAGGATGATGACCTTCACGAGATCCCCGGTATTCATCACAGGATTAGCCTTTGTGAATGACTTGTCCTCATCCCGGATCTCGTCGATCATGTAGAACATGTCGGCGCGCATCAGATACTTGTCCTGAGTCGTGTTGTCGCAATCGTGGTATGTGAGATTCGTTATCTCGCTGTAGTTGGTGCCACCGCCGTTGTTACCATTCCTGAAGACGCCGGCATCGACTGCGATTATGGAACCCGCATCGTTCGGATCTGACCACACATACGGATCGGTATAACTGTAGGTGATACCTGCACCTGCTCCGTTGCCATCCTGTGCCACGAAGTTGTCATCCACATTGGCATCCGGGTATGCCCGCTGGATGATGTCGATGGCAGACTCGTTGCTTGCTCCATCGATCAGTATCCGGTATGTCGTGTTCGTGGTTCCGACGGCTGCACTTGCCGTGTAGTTCCCGGTTCCGCTGCTGCCAACAAGCGCCCTCGCGGTCACGAGATCTCCTTCGATGTAGCGGAGGTCGTTTGTCGTCGTGCCGTCGGTGATCGTTATCACCACCTGGTTCATGTCAACTGGCTCGCTTCCGACTTTTAGCGATGCACGCAGATCGAGCCTGTATATCTGACTTGAGAATGTGTCTTCCACACTGGATGAAGCGTTCAAGCCACCCCGCCATCCCTCAATCGAGTCGATGTCGATATTTGACGAGACTTCCTTTGTCGCCTCCTTCCCCGTGGTCTGTGCTTTCTGTTGCAGAACTCCTGATGTCTGTATCAGCACTGCCGCAGCAACCGCTGCAACGAGAACCATCGCAATAAAGATGATAAGTGTGCCGATACCCACCTGAGCCTGGTCGTCATTACTAACCCTATGTTGGCTATTTGCCTTCATTATTAACCCCCCTCGTTGTTATCTGATCCGTTACCCAACGCCCACGTTGTTGTAACAATATAAAGATATAAAACACTGGTTGTATATATAGTTTTTGGTTGGAAATATCAAACATCAGATCATCTGATCAAGCACCTGAATCGCAAGATCAGCGACTTCCACGGCGCTTCTGCCAAGAATCCGCACCATCGCCTCCTTGCCAACTCCCCCTACATCATAGATCACCTGCGGCACATAACCAGCGTTTCGAATTGCATACTCTGCGCCCCAGTCCATGGTATCGTGATGCGGCGGCTCATTCTTCCGGTCAAAGGATGCCACCGTATAGCCACGATCCTTGCAGGCTGAGAGAATATCATCCGAATATCTAATATTAAGAGCGCTTCTGATATCAGGGTCAAATCGCATAACAGCAAGGATGAGCCTTGCTATATGGGACGATGCACCAAATTCAACACATCCAACTGCCCGCGCTTTATCACCAGATCTCACGATCCTTGATCTGACTGCGGCAACATCCGCAATCGACCGTGCCTGCGGAATTGCACTTCCGATATTAGATCCAACCTCAGGGATCAGTGATGCAAACGATTCGCAATCCTCAATTAACGTTACAGCAGCGCTGACATCTGCGATCGCCTGATATCGTGCAGCATCCCCTATGAGGTGTTCGGTCTGGTTGACGGGAGAGACTCCACCGCCAATACGGGATGAATTCGCAATCGCGCTCACAACAAAATCCTTTGCAGCGCTGCATGCATCTGACATGGAGCATCCTTTTGCAAGAAACGATGCAAGCGCTGCCGAATGGGTGCAGCCGGCGCCATGCGTTCCACCTTCGATCAGAGTTCCCCGAATTAATTCGGGGGTCTGAGTCCGGGACTCACCATCATACAACACATCAGTACCCTTCAGATGCCCGCCTGTTATGACCGCTGCTTTGCACCCAAGATCAACGATCGCGATCGCAGCACGCTTTGCATCCTCGATATCCCTGATCCGGATGCCTGTTATTGCCTCAGCCTCAAACACGTTTGGTGTTGCCATGTTTGCGAGCGGGATCAGTTCTGATACCATCGTATCCAGCGCATCCTCTGCCAGCAATATGCCTCCTGCTTCCGCGCTCATCACAGGATCGAGCACGAAAGGAATACCTTTAATCTGGGTTGCCACAGCATGAATAATCTTCTTTGAAGATAACATTCCGGTTTTTGCATAATCAACTGTTATATCATCAAGTACTGCACGAATCTGGTCGATGATCACGTTTTCCGGAAGATCGTACACACTCTCTACTCCGAGTGTATTCTGCGCAGTGATCGAGGTGATTGCGCAGGTGCCGTGCATACCGAGCGCTGCAAACGTCTTCAGATCAGCCTGGACACCTGCGCCACCGCCTGAATCTGAGCCTGCTATGGTCAGTATGCATTGCATGGTATCAGCCATCGCGCGAAAGAGTCAGTGCTGCAACGATCGAATCAACACCATCCAGCCATTCAGCAACCAGCCCATCCGGCACATCAAAGAGAATATCTGGCATGGATTCGCCGGATAGTATCCGTGCACCGACCGTACTTATGTATTCAAGCGCCTGCTCCGGATTCTTCTCCTCTATATCGATCGCGTTCCTGATCAGGTTGAGAAGCGGCATATTCGTATCATACTCCCCTCTGATATGACATTCGCATGAAACGAGCGCACAGAGCAGTGAAGACTGGAGCGACTGGATCATCATATCAATGTCCTCATTGATCGCGGCGGCATCGCATAACACGATCTCGCTGATGCTTGAAATTGCACGTAATGCATCATCAGAAGCGATCTTCTTCTTATCATATTCGGAAACCACCTTCAGACACGGAAGTATAACGTCATCCATCATATTGACGAATATCTCAGTATTACTGCCATATTCATCATTTATCTGGAAGTTACTCTCTTTCACGGTCTGAATCCAATTGTCCCATCGTTCTTTTGTGTAATATTGAACTTCCTTCTCTTTTTCTGACTTTTTCATGATAATCATCCTTCTGTATGTGTTGTATTATTAATGTTAACCTACCATACCTAATTATTAGAGATGATAATTAATGGATGTATATGGAACGCGCTGATTTCCTGTATCAGAATATGCGCTGGCAGATGCTGGATCAGAACAGAACAGTGACACTGGACAATCTGTCAGAATTAAGAGGTATCATCTCAGAAGATCGTGCCAGTGAGCTTCCGATAGCTGAACTGACTTCCGGTTTAATCGTTGCTTTAACAGAAACAGAGGACATTGACATTCTGAATGAGGCAACTGATGTTAGCAGATTTTTTTTGACAAAAATAATAGAAAGTATTAACGAATTCTCAACCGAACAACTGCCGGTATTATTTGCATCACTGCAACTCTTTGCTGTGGAACCCGGGCAGTATGGATTCGAGACCATCGAGAATCCGGATTCTGATATCAACAGGATAACCGGAAGAGCGATTGATCGCTATCAGGAGATGCGGGATGCATACAGAAATGCGCAGGATCAACTGACATCTGCAGAGCGATTACGTGCTGTCGCGATCTCAGCACTGTTCAGGTTATTTGAGAGAGAGGAATTTTCTCTTATAAATGATTATATAACAGATGAATTGTTTCCTTTGATTGCTGCTCTCAACGATTGTGCGCGGTACCGACCGTTCCGAACATCGCTTGCCGCAAATATCAGCGATAAACTGTACCGATTCGCAAAGCGAACCAGTGATCCGATGTTGGCAAAATTGCTCTATAGCTTATTCGAAAAAAAATATATAAAATTTGGAACATCCGGATTCAGAGCGTTCATAAATAAGGATTTTACCCAGAAACGATCGGATTTTGTTACTGTTGCGATATGCAACGATCTCAGGATATCTCAGAAAAAAGGCGGCATGCCTGTTGTTATAACGTACGATACGAGAATCGGTGCAAGGGATTTTGCTCTTGAAAGTGCGAGAGTATTTCTTTCTCATGGATTTCCTGTGCGGTTTGCAGACGAACCCTCGCCAACAGGTGCACTGGTGTACTGGTTAAGAGAGGAGGAGAATGAGGAGGCAGCAGGCGGCGAGAACATGACACCAAGCCACAATCCACTGCCAACGCAGGGGCAGCGCTGGAGCATGGAGAATGGCGATGTCGCCCCGACATCGGTCACCGATCGGATCGAGAGAGAAGCGAACATTCTATGCATGAGGGACCTTCCTGTTGAAAAATATGATCTGAAACAGGCTGAATCGGAAGGTAAGTTCGTTTATATAAATATGCGGGAGAAATACACAGAGTATGTTGCTGATTTTCTGAGATCGCAGGAACTGGACAACCTTCTGAGAGACTTCTATTCGCAACCGAAGAATCGATTCATCCACAATGCCATGAATGGTGCGGCACGGGGCTACATCGCAGAGATATTCGAGAAACTCGAAATTCCGTCAGAATCGGTCTTTCAGATGGATTCGGAAGCTGACGATCTTCTTGGTCTTCGCTTCTATGCCAATCCTGAAGAGCAGTGGATTCTACCGACCATGGATCGGTTGAATCATATCGATGCCCTCTTCGAGTGCGCAAACGATACCGATGGCGACAGGTGCGGCGGAATTCTGGATAAGGATGGGTTCATCAATCTGAACAAACTTCTTGCCATGCTCTGTGATTTCGTAATCAGAGGACTTTCCTGGGAGAATCATATCGTGATACGGACAGGAACCACATCCACCGCAATCGACGATGTGGTGCGGAAGCTGAAGAGTGAATACGAGATACCGACGCCAGAATGGGATCAGGTCAATTCACTGGTACGCCATCCGTTTTATAACCTCAAAGGGGTAGCAGATGATGTTGAATATGCGCTTGATCTGGAGCGTTTTCCATGCATCGTTACAGAAGTTGGATTCAAATACATCTCTGCTGCAATGAAAAAATACGATCTGCCAGCAGCGGTCGCTGGTGAGGAGAGCGGAGGCTTCACAATCAAGCGGTTCCCTGACAAGGACGGGATCATCGGGATATGTATGATCGCTTCCATGATCGCATGGCATAGAAAACCTCCAGGCGAGATATGGAAGAAACATACCGAGATGTACGGCGAAAAGTACGATAAAAGGCTCGATGTCTGGGCTCCGAACAATCCAAAGGAGAAGATAATCAATTCTTGGCTCGATGATCCTCCAGAATACATTGCAGAGCAGAAGGTGCTCTGGGCTGGCGGAACATACCATGACAAGGTTGAGTTCGTGCTGCAGAGTCCGGATACCAGTACCATCTCCCGCCTTCTTGTGCGGGCATCCGGAACCGAAGAGATAAACAGAATCTATATCGAAAGCGATGATGAGCCGGTGCTTTATTCCATCAGGCAGGCAGCGCTCGATCGATTGAACGGATTGATCATCGAAGACATTGGGAGCGCGGCGAACTATTTTGATCTTGCTGATCGAATCGCAGCGACAGGCATGACGTTCATGGCAGAATCTGACCGGGAAAAATATTTCGATGCTGTCAGGAAGAGGATGGATGCGCTTGCTGCGAGGGAGCACGAAGAACCGATCGCAATCTACCGCAGAGTGCTTCATCTGCTGACACTGGGCATGGACAGGGATGTCAATGTGCGCCATGCTGCATGGGGCGTGGACATCGGGGCAGAGTACTATCGCAGGATATTTGGCACAGGTTGAGATCATGAAGATCGTAATTCCGTTCAAGAAGGAGAACGCCAAATCCCGCCTATCCGGAATGCTTACGCCAAATGAGCGTGATGCGCTTGCAATGGAGATGCTCTGTGATGTGATCGATGCAACCGATGGCTTCCACGTTGATATCCTCACTCCATCGATGCTCAATCTCGCGAGTATCGATTCGCATATTCTACTCAGCGATCTCGGACTGAATGAAGCGCTGAATGATTATCTCTCACTGGTGGCAGAGCATGGATGCGATCCGGTCATGATCGTGATGGCTGATCTGCCGCTGATCAAAAACCGGCACGTAAGAGAGATTGCAGGATCAGAGGCTGATGTGGTGATCGCACCCGGCAGGGGCGGAGGAACCAATATTCTCTGTATCAAAGATCCGTCTCGATTCAGGGCGGATTATTATGGCACGAGTTTTCTTGATCATCTGCAGATCGCACGGGATAACGGTCTTTCGGTCGAGGTCTATGATTCGTTTGCAGCAGCAACCGACATCGATGAACCTGAGGATCTTGTGGAACTCCTGATACACGGAGATTGTAGATCTGCGCTCATGCTTGCGGATCTTGGTTTCGTTGTTACGGTGCGTGATGGCAGGGCAAAGGTTGGGCGATCGTAACGTACCTGAAACAAAAAAATGATCGGAGAAAATTATGGTGATCAAATTCATTAACAGCAATACGCCGCAGATGAGGTGGTTTAGGTGAGCACTGAAACGCTTGCAAACAGGACGATCATACTTGGTATTACTGGTAGCCTCGCTGCTGTACGAACAATCGAACTTGCGCATGAACTGATCCGCCGCGGGGCAGATGTTCTGGCGGTGATGACCGAATCAGCGCAGCGCATCATCCATCCGGATGCGGTCGAATGCGCAACCGGCAATCCTGTAATCACCAGGTGGACAGGCAGGGTTTCATGGGCAGAATACTGTGCTGATGATGGCTCCGGCGATCTGCTGTTGATTGCACCGTGCACAGCAGCAACCATCGGAAAGATCGCACACGGCATCCCGGATACCCTCGTCTCGATATTCGCGACAACAGCAATCGGTTCAGGGATGCCCGTTGTAATCGCACCCGCCATGCATGTGGATATGTACAACCAGATCGTACGTGCAAATATCGACATTCTGCTGGAGAATGGAGTTACGATCGTAGGTCCTGTGATCGAGGAAGGGAAAGCAAAGATCGCAGGCAGTGATGATATCGTGAGACGGGTCGAGCGAGCGCTCAGCGGCTCTGTGCTTGATGGCAGGCGCGTGATTATCACTGGCGGAGCAACCGCAGAACCGATCGATCCGGTACGCATAATTACGAGCAGGGCATCAGGGAAGATGGGGACCGAACTCGCTTTTGAGGCGTTTCGGCGTGGTGCCGATGTGACACTCGTGCATCGCGGACACATTGGCTTTGCTGGTATTCGGGAGATGTATGTGGAGACAGCAGATGAGATGATCGATTCTGTTATGAACGAACTTAAGGATGGATACGATATATTGATCAGCGCTGCTGCGATCTCGGATTACACGCTCGATCCTTCTGTTGATAAGATAAAATCAGGTGCTCAACTGACGCTCAATCTGCGTCCGACAGGGAAGTTGCTTGAGGCGGTACGGAGTAAGTATCCGGAGATTACGGTTGTCGGATTCAAACTGGAGACTGTCAGAGGTGATGCGTTGATCGAACGTGCGAAAGAGGCTATGGATTGCTATGGATTGGATATGATTGTTGCAAATACTGTGGAGAGCATGGGTGGCGAGGAGGGCGAGGCGTGGATCATCACCGCGAAGGATCACGATGTTTTTCATGTGAGCGGTGCGAAATCTGTGATCGCAAGCGAAATTTTTGACCGGATTCAGGAATTGCCTGAGCAAGAGATATGACCCGAGTACTTGCAACCGGAACATTTGACATCCTGCATCCGGGACATCTGTTCTATCTTTCGCAGGCTTCTGCTCTCGGTTCTGAACTGTATGTCATCGTTGCACGGGCGAGCATGATAAAGCACAAACCAAAGCCGATACTTCCTGATGAGCACCGTCTCGAGATGGTGCAGGCGCTCAAAGTAGTGGATCGTGCTGTTCTCGGGAGCGAAAGAGATATATTTGAGCCGCTGTATGAGATCAGACCGGATATCATAGCGCTTGGTTACGATCAGTGTTTCGATATCCATGATCTCAAAGCGGAACTGGTAAATCGCGGCTTCGATACCGAAGTGGTTCGGATCGAGAAAACAAACACGGATAGGCTCTGCAGTACCAGGAGGATTGTTGATCTGATCTTACACCATCCCGATCTCCATCAGCACCGCGATCGCCAGGAGTAGCACCCCTGTTACGAACCGGATCGAACCCCGATGCTCGTCCTTGTATCGATTCACCGATTCCGGCTGCATCCCGAACGTAATCGCAAGCCCGAGTGCAAGCACCGGAAAGACCACTCCAAGATTATACACCCGAACTTTAACAAAATTTTGACCAAAAAACTCCCGGAATCAGCATCGGTCGACATCTTCTCCACCTAACACACACTGGAATTTGTGGGTACAACCTCCTTCACATCAAATAGCGGCACCTTGATCCTCAATGCCCTGAATATCGCCTCCAGATCCGGCTCAGGCTTGATCGGTCTCCAGATGTGCAACCGGTTCTTCAGTCGTTCATGTTCATAGAATCCCTCCACAGCATTCCCAGACCGTAACAACTCACCTTTGAGAAGTTGATCTGTTTTTAGCCTTTCCATTGGGTGACACTTCAAGTTTTTTTCAGACACGGATTAACACGGATTAACACGGATTTATTGTTAATTGGGATCAGTTTTAACTTTTTTAGATTTGTTTATCCATCACACGGCGTTTTACT
>JAYEGV010000085.1:0-2191 GCA_034659235.1 Methanobacteriota archaeon | reverse complement strand
GGCGCCCATCCAAGCGTTGGTATCGGGTAGAGCAGGCTGAAGATCGGGTGAAACGACCTGTTTATGATCTCCTTGCAGCCCATCACGGTTCCCATCATGATACCTGCCGCAGAGCCCAAGAAAAATCCGGCAAGCACACGGAAGAGACTGCTTGCAAGATTGGTAAGGAGGACTCCGTTCGCAAGCAGGTGGCAGAACTCATGGATCACAGCAGAGAATGATGGAAAGATATATTCAGGAACGATATGTATCCTGACGATAGCTTCCCAGATCAGGACGAATACGATGATCGGTACGATTCCATCCAGCATATTCCGAATTCTCATGTAGACTCCTGCAGGAATTCTGTATCCAGTATATCCTCGGCTCTGATACCTTCATCGATATAGTCGAGTTCTGCCATGAAATCGATCATCTCCTGAACAGAACCGAAATCGATCTCGGTGGTGTAATTCAGTCGGGAGATCGATCTTCTGATGACCTCTGGTTCGGTATCCAGTTCTTCTGCAAGAATTCTGGCAGCATCATCCGGATTGTCATTCACCCAAGTAGTTGCCCTCTCTGTCACCCGAACCAGCCTTCTCACGGTTTCGGGATTATCCTCGATGAGTTCCTTTTTGACGATCAGGACACTGCCCTGCATTTCATGCCATAATTCATGGCTTGTGATGAGCATGTTAAAGCCTTTTGACTCAGCAACGGTTGCATGGTGCTCAGGCAGGAACGCAGCATCGATCCTGCCAGTTTCAAGAGCAATTGTCTGCTTCAATGGATTCATCCGCTGAATCCTGACGTCCTTGAGGTCATATTCCCTGATCATACGGTTCAACAGGAGATCCGCCGGACCTCCTTCTCGCACGCAGCCGATGGTCGCACCATTCAGGTCAGAGATGTTTACGATATCGGGACTTGCAACCAGACCATAGCCATGTTTGTGAGTTCCGGAAATGATTCTGATCGGAACGCCTCTCGAGTATGCCAGTATCGCAGGCGCGAGGCAGACGTAAGCAACTTCTATGTCGCCTCTCGCAAGCGCACTGGTAAGCCGCATTCCTGTGGCATAACTCTCGTAGGTCGTGAGATTGATTCCCTCGTCCTCGTACCAGTTGTTCTCCTTTGCCACATAGGCACATGCGGCGTGGTCGTTGAATTCCACAGCCATCCCGATACTGGTAGTCTCATCGTTCTGCAGACAACCAGCAGTAAGGATCATCAGGATGAAAAGGCTCATCCCGATGATGCGTATCAGTAAGTATCTTTGATTTCTCATTGATTCATCTCTTCTGTGATCACCTTCTTATAGGAAGAAGGCAAGTTACTGTTGACCTTATAATATATAAGATTTATGCAAACTCCTGCCATTCCTGTAAATTTGTTAGAACAACACCAACGCCAGATGACATGACAGTTCCCTCCATCAGTGACAGGCTCAAATATTATATCCCATCAGCACCATGAATCATCATGCATCGAGTCATCGACGATATACTGGAATCCACCCGGCGTCGGGTTGCACATCTACATACCGCAGACACACGCCGGGAGATCGAGCATCGTGACATTATCCCGTTGATACAACGTCAAAAAGATAAAAACAAGATTCCTGTAATCGCAGAAGTGAAACCTGGCTCGCCGACCACTGAAAAACGTGAGATAACCCCGAAAGACGCATCGGAAATTGCGCGGGAGATGGAGGCAGGTGGGGCGGTAGCGATCTCGGTTCTGACCGAGCCGGATTTCTTCTACGGTGGGATGGAAAATCTTTACGCAGTTAGAAAATCTGTAAGGATTCCTGTATTGAGAAAAGATTTCATAATCGATGAAAAACAGATATATGAAACCGAAAGTGATTTGATTTTATTGATTTCTGGTATACTTGGAGATAATCTTAAAAAATTTGTTGATTTATCTCTCGTGTATGGATTGGAACCGCTGGTCGAAGTCCATAACGAAAAAGAACTGATGGATGCACTGAATACAGAAACAAGGATTATAGGTATAAATAACAGGAATTTAAATACATTAACCATTGATCTATCAACAACAGAGCATCTGATTCCATTGATTCCGGATGACCGGATCATCATCAGTGAAAGCGGGATTACAAATGCGGCAGATGCTGTGCGCGTGATCAATGCAGGAGCAGATGCGGTTCTTGTCGGAACTGCGATCATGGATGCTCCGTTTGATC
>JAYEGV010000084.1:0-2193 GCA_034659235.1 Methanobacteriota archaeon | reverse complement strand
TTAACGAATATTAAAGATTTTCGTTATCTTTACTTAACGAATATTAGTGGTTTCTGCGCATCCACCACAATCCGAGCAGAGCAATCTCAATCGCACCAAGCAGCGGCAGGAACCATGGATGTGCATATACCGGTTTCTTATCAATCACAACAACGGTCGCATACTCGAAGGTAGTACGGGTATTGTTCATGAACTTGCGCGTGGCGCTGGCACCCGTGATCATGATACGGCTGTTCTTCGTGATCCGAGTGTCCTTGATGCCTGCGATCGATTTCATATCCGTATTCTCCGGAAGAATGATCGTTCGCTCATCGATGGCAGGATGCCCCTGGATCCAGATGCTGTGCCTGCCACAATCGATCGGTGTCAGGATCTCATATTCCAGTGTGCTGTTGATCACAAAACAGTCAGACATGTTTGTAACATTCACATCAATTCCCTGTGTCTCCAGCAGCGAGGGGTCATCATCGATGATGATATATGAGGTACTCCATGCAGCAAGGTTATCCCTTGATCGCTGTATGAATGCGGAACGATCATCAGCGATCTCTTTTTGAACGATAGCAGCATCCCCGCCTGTGTATATCTCGGCGATCTTCACATCGATCGAATCCGCACGTATGTCGATCTGATCCCTGTATATGATATCCGCCGCAGCGGTACCTGATGCGAGCAATATCATTATAACCAATATAATATTTCGAATCATAAAAAAAATGGATCGTATCATGGATACAATCCGATATTCTGTTTTGTCCCAAAGGACGACGGTGTCACGAACTCGATCAGGGTGTTTGCACCACCCTCTGGCACAAGATTGATGGCTACCGTTGTTCTGGTCTCGATGGTCAAGTCTGCCTCACCGACCCTCGGATCAACATCCTTGAGATCAGCAAGCGTTGTCGTGTTGGTGCATGTATCACTCGGCGCAGTCAGCAGGATGATCTTCACGAGATCTCCTGTGTTCATCATCGGGTTATTCAGACTGAACGAGCTGTCCTCATCCCGTAGCTCCTCTGCGATGAAGAACATATCTGCGCGCATGAAATACTTGCCTGCATAATCCCCTGTGGTCGCTTTACTCGCATTGTATCCGAGATGAACCGCACCTGCAGATGTCTTGTTCACATAAGTGGCGTCACTACCGATGATCGCGTCCGGATATGGCACCTGTATCGTTGTGAGGCTGTCTACAAGTAGCCGGTATGTTGTGAGACGATCTGACGAACTGCTTGAAAAGTTGCCATCGGTCGTGTTCGTCGCGTTGGTGTCGAGCGTTCCCTCGATGTACATGAGATCGTGCACGCTGTCCCCGTCGGTTATCGTGATCACGACCTGATTCAGGTCAACAGGCTCGCTTCCGACCTTAAGAGAACACCGCAGGGTGAGCATGTCGATCGTGTCAGAGAAGGTGTCATCGTCAGTAGACGACGAGTTTGTGCCGCTGCGCTGCCCTTCCACTGATTCGATGTCAATGTTCGAGGAGACCTCCCTTGTCGCCTCCTTTCCTGTGGACTGCGCCTTCTGCTGGAGAACTCCTGATGTCTGTATCAGTACGGACGCAGCAACCGCAGCAACGAGAACCATCGCAATAAAAATGATCAGGGTGCCGATACCCACCTGGGCACGGCAGTTCCTGATCAATTTCATGGAGGTCATTTCAGATCACGGATACATGTCTACGCTTGCGTGCGTTCCGAATGACGATGGTGTCACAAAGTCGACTGTGGTGCCTGCACCACCCTCAGGAGTCATACCGATCGTGACCGTGGTTCGCGGCAGAATGCTGAGGGAGGCTTCACCAAGGGTCTCGTTGTTAGCCAGTGCAGTGTGACCAAGATCCGAGTCCAGGTCATTGGGTCCCACAAAGAGCATCGTCTTCACGAGGTCTCCTGTGTTCATCACAGGGTTGGCACCGGTGTAGGACTTGTCCTCGTCCCTGATCTCCTCGACGATGTAGAACTTGTCGCAGCGACCGAAATATGTGAGACTGCTCTTGTTTCCGATTCTATTGACGTATCCTGTATCGGTATATATTACGTTGCTATTGCCACCAGTACCGGCGGTAGCATCCGGATACGCCTTCTGGAAGTAGTACAACGCTGTTTCACCATCACTGGTCCCATTCCGAACCTCCAGCCTGTAGTATGTACTCACATTGGTTGCGTCGCCACCGATCCTCGGAGCATCATC
>JAYEGV010000083.1:0-11501 GCA_034659235.1 Methanobacteriota archaeon | reverse complement strand
GAAACGAACTGCTGCCCGATACAGAAAGGGTTATGAAATGCGCAAGCGTGTTGTGAGGTGAAAGTCTCACGCACCGTTCTGAGATGAGAAAGGGCGGGTAACCGCCCTATTCTTAATCTGCGATTACACTGATTTTACCATTCTATCGTATTCGCGTTCGATCTCTGATTTACCACAAGATACTCAAGCATGTTCCGGGATTCATCCAAAACTTAATGTATTTCGTACACCATCTCGACTCTATGAGGATAGCAATTCTTGGCGGAACCGGTGACATCGGTGAAGGGTTTGCACTGAACTGGGCAGCAAGACATCAAATCCGCATCGGTTCACGCAAAGCCGGGAAGGCAGAGGCGGCAGCGGAACATTACAGAGAGGCGCTTCTGAATCACGAATTGAAAGGCGACATTCAGGGATTTGATAACAGAACCGCAGCCGAAGATGCCGATGTGATCATACTCACCATACCTTACAGGCACATTTCCGGCGTGATCGATACCGTGAGCCCGGTGCTTGATGACCAGATCATCGTGTCTCCTGTCGTTCCAATGATCAAAAATGAATATTTTGAGTACAATCCTCCGGAACAGGGGAGTGCGGCAGAGGAGATTCAGGAGATGCTGCCGCATGGCATGTCTGTGGTTGCGGCATACCACACCATCGCTTCAGGAAGACTGTGCAGTCTCGATCCTGCGTTCAAATGCGATGTGCTGATCTGCGGTGATGATCGACACTCAAAGGATGCGGTAATCACTCTTACCGATGAAGTCGAATGCCTGCGCCCGCTGGACGCTGGTCCGCTCGCAGCAGCAAGAACGATCGAGCCACTTACACCGTTACTGCTCAATCTTGCCATGTTAAACCATCTGAAGGATCCGAGTATCAAGGTTCTGTAAGATGTCGCTTGATTTCCTGCGTCCGCATGTAAAAAACATCCTGAAACCGATTGCTGTTATTTTATCCCGTGCTGGCGCTACCCCTGACGCCATGTCGATCATTTCACTGGTCTTTGCAGCAGGCGCGGGGTTGCTGTACGCGATATCGGATGGCAGTAGAACGCTTGTGCTTCTTTCCGGCGGGCTGGTATTGCTCAACGGGATTGCGGATGCCATGGATGGGGAGATTGCGAGACATTCCGGCACTGCTGGCGTGCGCGGCGATTTTCTGGATCATGTGATCGACCGGTATGCTGATGTATTTATCATCTGCGGGATTTTTTTTGGAGAATATGTGGACTGGCGGATCGGAGTTGTAGCAATCGTCGGAACGCTGTTGACCAGTTATCTTGGAACGCAGGCGCAGGCAGTTGGCATTGGCAGGTATTACGGTGGAATACTCGGCAGGGCTGACCGTCTGGTAATTATAATCGTTGCAAGTCTCCTGTATTTTCTGTATCCTCATGAAATCTATGGGTTATCGTTTCCAGGATGGTCTCTGGTGTTGATCGCAGTGGTGAGCAATATCACAGCACTGCAGCGATTCGTATATATATGGAAGAGACTGGGTATACGACGAGGGTGAGATTCGAACCTTTCAAGGCTTTGCTCTCCCACGCGTACACCTTACCGCTAGACTACCTCGGCTCTTGTGATCCAACCCTGGATACTGCTGAATATTAGTATTATAGTTACGACCATATTTGCAGCACATCCAAATGCGTGCCATTTTTGACGCAACAACGTATATATGTATTGAGCGACACTTATTATATTATGTGTGGGGCAGCGGGGTTAAAATCCATATTATGGATTCTGATTGAGATGGTGTTTGCACTGCATGAGGTGCCTGCGACAACAGTCGATGAACATGGTGTGTTACTGCCCACGCATATAGATCACAAATCCACTGGATTTGGATCTATTGGCTAAAAAGGAGGTAACAAAGATGAATAAGAACAGACTACGAAGCACTGTTGTGACGTTGATCGTTGCTATGGTGCTGATTGGAATGACATTTGGCGCTATGGCAGAACCTAATAACGTGCCAAACGCACCAAAAGAAAGACCTACCGCTTCTACCGCCGAGACCAATTATCCGGCAGATGTGGTAGAATCAGAACGCGCTCCCATGAGTACGGCTAGCAGCGGGGTCACATACAATAGAAACTACCCTGCTTATGCGTGGGATGGGGTTACATACGCTGATGCTTCATTGACCAGCGACTATGGCTACTGGTATGACGACTGGTACCTGAACTATAGTATGCCATGGACGTTCACGTTCTTTGGCATCGATTATACAGAGATCATCATCGACACCAATGGTGTGATCACATTCCCACCGGATTATAATGTGGGATATGATCCATACAATATGCGCTGCATCGCGCCATACTGGGGGGATCTGACACAATGGGACGTTGACTGTTATATAAAGGTTCGATCGAAGACCAGTCCCAACCGGGTGGTGATCGAGTGGTATACCGATTCGTATTCCAATGCCGCTGGGAAGAACCTATTCGAGGCGATCCTGTATCAGGATGGCACGATCAGATACAATTACAACTATCTGAATGACCCACCATCGCCCGCGCCTTCCGCACGGATCAGCGATGGTACGACGACATACTACAACACTTATGGATACGAGACTTCGGTGACCTACACACCAGGCGGGGATGTTGCTGGCACCGGAACCGTGAACATCAATTCGATTGACTCGTCGAGTTTCCCGTACATCACAGTGTACGCATCGGCTACCGATGACACCGGTGCCACGATCGGAGGGCTCACTGATGCTAACTTCTGTCTCAAAGAGGATTTGACCGAAGAAACCATCACCGTTACCGATATCACATCAGGCGGCGGCTCGATGGCTGACATTGTCTTCGTCTTCGATGACACGGGCAGCATGTCCTGGCAGATCGAGGACCTCAAGGATACCTGCATCTCGTTTGCAGATAACCTGGATGCAAGCGGCGTCGATTATCGACTCGGACTGGTGACGTTCAAGGATGATGTCACCGTCATCAATGGCGGAGTGCTTACACCAGATGCCACCGAATTCAAAGGCTGGATTGAGGATCTGGTTGCAGAGGGCGGCGGTGACTGGGCAGAGAATTCGCTTGATGCGCTCGGCACTGCAACAACATACACGTTCAGACCAAGTGCCCAGAAGATCTTCATCCTGATCACGGATGCGCCACCGCATTATGCAGGCGACGGTACGACCTATACCGACAGAGCAGTAGCAGGCACGATCACTGAACTGCAGGTAGCAGGTGCTATGACCTTTGTGGTCGGTCCTGATCGATCAGAGTATCATGGGTCAGGCAGCATCTCTGAAGAGACTGGTGGAACCTGGTATGCCATCACCGATGATTTCACCTCGATCATCGGTGCGATCGGCGACGTGATCACACATCAATATGTGATTGAGTACGATACCCACAACACTGCATTCGATGGTATGTGGCGCGATGTATTGCTGTGTCTCGATCTGGACGAAATCGATCCGTGCTCATGTGACATCTCTGATGCCAGTGGATACACCGCACCAGATAGCACAGGCATCACCATCAACATCAACTCTATCGATGCATCAGGTTGTTCCGATATCAGCGTGTACGCATCGGTGACCGACTCAGAGGGATATTCGATCGGAGGGCTGGATGAGGGCAACTTCGAGATATATGAGAGCGGTTCTGATATGCTGCCGATCACTGTGACTGATATCGCATCAGGCGGCGGAGCCTCCACAGACATCGTCTTCGTCTTTGACGACACCGGAAGTATGGGCGGGCAGATCAATGGTCTCAAAGCAAAAGCGATCGATTTTGCCAACAGTCTGGAGAACAGCAGCATCGATTACCGTCTGGGACTGGTGACCTTCAAGGATGATGTGACCGTAATCAACGGAGGTGTGCCCACAGATAAGGCAAGCGTATTCAATGCTTGGGTGGACGATCTGTATGCATCAGGCGGCGACGACTGGGCAGAGAATTCGCTTGACGCTCTCAGCACCGCAACAACATACTCATTCAGACCCGGCGCCCAGAAGATCTTTATTCTGATCACGGACGCGCCACCACATTATGCAGGCGACGGTGGTGATTCGGATACCGTCAGAACAGTAGCAGGCACGATCACTGAACTGCAAGCCGCGGGTGCCATGACCTTTGTTGTCGGTCCTGATCGATCAGAGTATAATGGTGCAGGCAGCATCTCTTACGAGACCGGTGGCAGATGGTACTCCATCGATTCCGACTTTAGCGGGATTATCGATGAGATCGGAACCGTGATCACGCACCAGTACAGGATCGATTACACCACACCGGACGTAACAGATGGAACCACCCGCATGGTAGTGGCGACCGTGAACTACGTGGGCGAGTCTGCAAGCGATACCAGTTCATACACATCGGATTGTCCAACAGGTACGGGACTGTATCTGCACATCGATGGAAAGAACTGCGTTAACCTGCCGTTCGTGGCACGCCTGACCGACACCGTTGGTAACCCAATCGATGGTGGGACTATCATCTTCAACCTTGGCGGGGCACAGTTCATACAGACAACGGATGCAGATGGATATACCACATTCACACCAACGGTCACAGGAACACTGCTTGCAGTAGCGCAGAAGATGGGCTACAGCACCAAGAGTGTCACCTGCGAGATCATCGACGATGCTGAGCTGTGCGAGTGCATAGGCGGAGGAAGTGGCTGCGAATTTGGAACTGATCCGCAAGCAAGCGACTTCACCATCACCTCGTTCAACACCGATAAGCCCATGTACTCGCGTGGAGAAACGATGGTCATCACGATGACGGTGCTGAACTCGGCAGGCGAGATGTACAAGAAGTTACTGGTCGATACGAGTTCGTTGAACTTAGTTACAGGACTGCCGCTTGGGTTCGTGGGATCGTGGAGTTTCGTGGATACCGGAGCGAACACATACGAGATGCGTCTGTACATCCCGACAAGTACTGAAACAGGGACATACAATGTCGCTGGCGGCATATACTCAGACTACATCATAGAAGGCGGAACGATCCTTGATACCGCAAGCCCGGTGTCGGTAACAATCACATGAGGAACGGAACATGAAACGAATCATTGCGATTGCATGCATGTTGGTGCTTCTTGCACCCATGCCTGCACTTGCTGCCGATCTTGTGATTGAGGCACCTGATAAAGTGCTGAAGGGTGAACAATTTGTGATAACGGTGAAGACTGCGGAGGGAGCCCCGGTTGGTGAGGCTGCTGTGCAATGCTCGATTGGTGGAGCACAACACCACCTAGTTCCAACCAATGCAGATGGAATAACCACATTCAACGCAACAGTGACAGGAGAACTCCTCATCACTGCACAAAAATCTGGAGACACAGGCAACAAAACGATTCTGGTCGTGGAATCGATGGTCACAGGCGACCTGAACGGCGACAATATACTCACCACCGCTGATGCTGCGATCGCACTCCAGATGGCTGTCGGAGCACGCACACCCTCCACAGCAGCGGATGTCAGCGGCGACGGCAGCGTCACATCCCTCGATACGCTGATGATCCTGCAGGCAGCGAGAGGCGCGATCACGCTGTGATCTGAAACGACAGTGCCCGGAAAGCCCGGGCACTCCTCTTATTTTTTAGCTACGCCGAGGGTGAGATTCGAACTCACGAGGGCGTTCCCGCCCACACGCTTTCAGGGATGGATAACCCCTCCAGGCGTGCGCCTTACCGCTAGACTACCTCGGCTTATCGGATGTGATCCATCCTTTCGGATATGTACCTGCTCTCATGACCACCCGATCGGTGCGCACCGCAATTCCGGTTTTTGCACGCCGCATCGCTATGGCATCCATACATGCGGCACCGATTGAGACTGCCTCGCCTTTCTGGGTGTACACCGCAACGGTATCGCCGGCACTTATCTTTTCAGAGAGCGACACTATTCCTGGTGCTGCAAGCGATGCGCCATGACATATCGCATCCACAGCGCTGTCGCGAATCGTTATCCGTGGCAGATGTGTAATCGCCCTTTCGACCGGATGTATCATGCTTCGCAGCATGGTTTCATCGCCACTTTCCTTCCATTCGACGTAAGCATCGCAGAGATCGTGCAGTGTTACGAGATCGCTTTCATCAAAAGGACCTGCTCCTGTTCTGCGCAGTTCTGCCATGTGTGCGCCAGTACCGAGAGCGATGCCGATGTCATGACACAGTTTGCGGATATAGGTGCCTGCTTCACAACCAACCATGAACAGCACGTCTACGTCTTCAATCTCTTCGATTCGAAGATAATAAATGGTTCGCACCCGGAGCTTTCGCTTTACCGCAGACTTGATCGGTGGACGCTGGTACATACGACCGGTAAACTCGGCGCACACCTCGCGGATCATATCCTCAGGAACAGGGTGATGCAGGCGCATGAGACATACATACTCCTTCGGGGCAAGCAAGAGCGCTTTCACCACCTTTGTAGCATCGCCAAGCATAATCGGGAGTACACCTGTTACCTTTGGGTCGAGTGTTCCACTGTGCCCTGCTCGATCGATATGCAGTATTCCTTTTGCCCATGATGTCACTTCGTGGCTGGTTGGTCCGGAGGGTTTGTCGAGATTGACCACTCCGCAGTGTAGCAGTTCCTCAACCGGTCGATCTTCTGGCACACATCCATATCGTGGGTCTGTTGCAGAACGCGCTTTTACAAGTATGCTGGCGTTCACATCCAGCCGGTCAGTATTTGAGAAGAGAGTTGTAGCCATGGGTTTTTATCGCTTGTGTCTCATGCTTTTCTTGAGTTTATGTCTCCTCATCTTTGCGCGTTTCTTCTTTTTTGGCGTTCCCATACAATCAACATCATGAATCCGAATACCAATCGATGAGCCATATCCAGATGTCTTTCATCCTTAAAAAATGCTTGCAAGGTATGGCTGGCATCTCGTTTTTCAGCCTATGGGAACACGACCATGTCCGATCAGTGGACTTATCACATAAATTCCGATCAGAATAAATAAAATCCATGCAAACCAGTTGTAGAATCCGGTGAAATGCGCCACGATCACGAGAATAAATATTGCAGCAAGCGGCACCAATATCGTAAGCGATCTCACCTTCGGATAGCGTACGTTACTGATCATCAGCACAGATAATATGGCGAAGACGCCAGTTGTCAGATACGGCGAATCTACCAGATATAACAATAGTACAGCGAATGTGCCTGCTGCTGTGATTGGAAGCCCGCGAAACTCCGGATCGTCCAGTATACCGAATCTGACGAGTCTGAGTATTCCGCAGATCAGGTATGCGGCAGAGAATGCGCATACAATGGCATGGTGATTGCTGCTTGCCATCGCATAATAGATGACAGCAGGAGCTATTCCAAAGGAGATGGCATCTGCAAACGAGTCAAGATGCTCTCCGAACACGCCGAACTCGATACGTCTTGCAACAGCACCATCCACACCGTCTGCAAGCGCGGCAGCAAGAATGAGGATGATAGCACCATCCACACCATTGTTCAGCACAAGAAGAATGGCTGTGAATCCAAACAGGATATTTAAAATCGTGATCAGGTCTGGCAGCCGAATTAACCGTATGATGCCAGTTTCGTGTTCATTGTTATTCATCGCCTGTTCCTGATCTTTCAATCGCTATCACGGTCTCGCCCGCACGTACCCGGTCTCTCTTGCGTATAACAACCTCAAAGTTATCCGGTACGGTTACATCCACCCTCGAACCAAACCTGATCATGCCGATGCGCCCGCCTCGCTGCACAAAATCCCCTTCTTTGACATAAGACACGATTCTACGCGTTATTGTTCCGGCGATCTGCGTGACTACGCATTCGAAGTCTTTGTTTGCGATAACAATTTCATTACGCTCGTTTCGAGAGGAACTTTTTGTAAAAGCCGGGATATGGCTCCCATTCTTATATCTGATAGACCTGACCCTGCCAGAGATCGGCGTCCTGTTGACATGTACATTATGAAAGTTCATAAAGATCTGTACCGCACCATTCTCGATCGCCATGACCCTGCCATCCGCAGGTGCTAACAGTACATGATCATCGTGAATCTCCGAATAATCCGGTGTCCGGTGCGGATCACGAAAGAACCCGATAAAGAATACTGTTAACAAAATACAAAAGTAGGCGGTGGTGCGAAATCGATCATCGAAGATGGCAATCAACGATGCTGTTAAAGCGCATGCTCCGGCGGTCAGGATCCACCATATAGAGCCTTTCGCAATCCTGATCACCGCATTCTCCCCTCACCTTTTATGTATACGCGCAGGATCGCAAACAACCGATCGATCGCATCCAGCAGTTCCGGGAGCACCTGCAGCACAACATAAGCGATCACGAATAGTGCAATTCCTGAGCCGATCTTCGCGATGTAATTATGCGCAATATCAAAGCTATTCAGAACCCATACATAATGCGCAATCTGAAAAGTGTGTTCACCAAACCAGTCATACCCGGTAGCAACGACAACAAAGGTATTTCTGACCAGATTCAGCATATAAATCACTGGAATCGAAGCGATGAACGCAATCACGGTTCTTTTCACAGATGCACGCACGCAGAAGATCAGTCCGGTGAATATCGCGATGCTCTCGATTGCTGTGCACGCGAGAATGATCCTGATCTCATGTCCATTGAGTTCGATCAGTTCGATTTGATTCTCGTCGACTGTCAGTTGTGCAGGTTCGTTGAGCACATGCAGAACATAGAGGACCTGTTCTCTGACCATTGAAATCAGGAATGTGTTAAGAATCTCAATCTCGGCAAATGGATAATAAAATAGACCCCCGAGTGCCGATGCGGTCGTCAGTGTCAGAAGCGTGTTTTCCGTATCCTCATAATGTCTGTAATTCCGGATCATCGCATGCGATACGATCAGACAGAAGAGCGATACCACCAGTACCAGTATGACATTGAAATAATCATCTATCTCAAGATAATGCAACGGCTGGATAGCCCAGTGGATTGCAAAGAAGAACCAGCCTGCCGCACCGATAAGAAAACGATTGCGCCGGTACCGCTCCGGAAGTATGGATGCCAGAATCAACAATATGAGTGCAATCCATAGTATTTCTACAATCATCACATCACCTTATGCAATTAGATAGTGCTATCTGGTATATTAATCTTTCATTCATCAAATATGTCCGTTTAGCTAACCATAAGATTATACTTGGCACCGGCATAAACTGCGCTTTTTATCGACAGACCGAGAACTGATGCTGTCCCCAAACAAGGGCACAAATTTTACTCACACGGCGCAATCCGAATTTTTCAGTGGAGATACCTGCTCTGTTATCTATAATGATAGAATCTGGATCTTTTGTGTTCGGGGTATCCATTTCTTTCACCCCTATCAAAAACATCGTCAGGAATCTAATTAACCCTTCCCCAAGAGCACAGTGAAAGTGACTTCCCACCCCGTAACACATCATAGCCCATAACATCTCACAGCAAGGCAAGTTTAAAATCCGAGAACCATCCACTGATAACATGATGAAACTATACGCAGTGCTTGGCGATCCGATCGGACACAGCATGTCTCCTGTGATGCATAACGCGGCGTTCAGAGCGCTTGGGATGCCAGACAGATATCATGCATTCAGAGTTCGCCAGCGAGACCTAAGAGATGCGATATATGGGGCAAAGGCACTCGGGTTTGGGGGCTTGAATCTGACCATCCCGCTCAAAGAAGAAGCGTTGAAATATGTGGATCCTGACCCGATTGCAACAAAAATCGGCGCTGTGAACACCATCGACTTCGCAGACGGTATCAGGGGATACAACACCGACGGGATCGGTGCGATGCGTGCGCTTGAGGATGCGGGCGTGGGTGTTGCAGGTAAGAAGATCCTGATCATCGGTGCTGGTGGAGCATCCCGTGCGATCGCGTTTCAGTTTGCATACAGCGGTGGTGAGATCACAATTGCGAACAGAACAGAGGAACGTGCTGATAAGCTTGCTTGTGATCTGCGGACCGGGCTGGAAGAACTTGATAGAAGCTCGCCTGTAAGAAGCATCGGGCTGGACCGGGTAGCCGGCGAGATTGCCGATGCCGACATCCTGATCAATGCAACATCGATCGGGATGCATCCCGATATTGGTGCCAGCCCCGTATCTCCCGATCTCCTGCGCCCGGAACTTGTCGTCTTCGATATCGTGTACAATCCACTGCGCACGAGACTGCTTTCTGAAGCTGAGCAGAGGGGCGCGATTGCCATCGGTGGCGTGCGGATGCTTGTGCATCAGGGCGCAGAGGCATTCCGGATCTGGACCGGAAGAGAACCGCCGGTCGATGTGATGCTTGAGGCGGTGGTTCGGGAACTGCGGTAGTGCATATTCAGGCGTATGGGGCTTGGATCTAACGAATGAACGAATTACACGAACCTGCAGTACATGCTCAATATCGTATGGGATTTTTGAATGAATCTCGTGTTAAACGAATAACCTCGCCCACAAAAAGTCAAATAAACATCTCCGACGGCACTTCTCAAGCATCGTCTTTCTCATTCCAGTACCGCAGTAAACAAGGAGTGAATGCGGGTCTCTGTTTGTTTCTCTTCTTCGCTGATACATCCGAGTGTAATTGTGTGCAGAGCAGAATGATCGTTATCAACATCACCTCTCTTCATTGTCATGCCATTTGTGAAACCGGTTCAAACTGAAATGGTTGGCAGAGTCTACCAGATTGCTGTAAAACTTGTTTGTGTCGATCTTCTAGTTATACAGCACAGCCGGAAGTGAGGTGTGAAATAAAAAACTGACGGTGCAACGTCACCGCCAGTGCCGTATTCAGGTCACAAGTCGATCTTTCCGACCGCAGCCTGCAGGATCATGAGCGCATCAACCGATGTGAGTTCGCCGTCTCCGTTCATGTCGCCCCATCTCCGTCCGATGCCATCTGAGTTCACCCAGTGACCCGGAGTGGTGCTGTTATCCGCATCCCACACATCGGGCACGCCGTCGTGATCGGAGTCGGTGATGTTGCATGTACCACCGCCTCCACCACCACCGCCGATGGTGTACTCAACGTACGGGTAGAATCGGATGGCAGTGTCGTCATCTGCGGTCTTGAAGTACATATTGCCCATGATGTGTTCGGTGGTGTCTCTATCGAGATCGATAGGGGTATCATAGTTCATGAGGACAACATTCGTCGTGCTTACAGTCACTGCTTCCATAGCACCATACGTATCACATATCTCGATCTCCAGAACATCATCATCGATCAGGAAGACATACCTCAGTTGCACATAACTGATATCTCCCTTGAAGACCGTATCAACGTAGCAGAAAAATACGGGAATATCATACTCATGTGCAAGGTCTGCTGTGTATGTGTACACGCGATCCTGTACCCTGCCACCGGTATCGATACACGTCATATCCAATTGAATGCCATTCTTGGACAATCGAAGTGTCGCCTTCTTGCCAGTGTCATCGATGCCCAGAAGTTCAAGTGCAAATCCACCGCTAAGATTCCATTTCTCGCCGACATATAGCGTTTTCGTGTCGTCAGCCTCGAACTCAACCAG
>JAYEGV010000082.1:0-11532 GCA_034659235.1 Methanobacteriota archaeon | reverse complement strand
GCCATTCGTGCGTGCCATGTGACATATTGAGGCGGGCTACGTCCATGCCATGTTTGATCAGCTGGCGCAACAATTCTTCGGACTCTGTGGCTGGTCCGATGGTGCAGACAATTTTTGTTCTTCGCATGGTTCTATACCCATGATATTGGGTGCGTCCTCGTACTAAACGTTTATACCGATGGGCATCGTTAAATGAAGATGATGTTCGAATTCATCCCAGCCGTTGGTTTCAAGAACGGCAGGTGCGTGCAACTGGTGCGTGAAAGACCGGATGACGAGATTGTTTTGCAGAGGAGGAGGTGCGGGTATGAATAGAATTATTTTTGGCGACTGCCAGAATATGAAGGAAGTGAGGGATGATAGCGTTCATTTGGTTGTGACTTCTCCGCCCTATTTCAATGCTCCTTTTGACTATCCTGATCTGTTTGAAAGTTATGATCGATTCCTTGAATTGATTCGAAATGCGGCAAAGGAATTGAAGAGAGTTCTTGATGAAGGTAGAATTGCAGCGTTTGTTGTCGATGATACGCTTATAAAAGGAAAGAAATATCCTGTTGTTGCAGATATAACAAAGATATTCATAGAAGAGGGATTTAAATACAGGGAAAAGATTATCTGGATAAAGCCAGAAGGCTATATTCGTATAAGTAGACGGAGTGGAGTTCTTGTACAGCACCCCTATCCGATGTATTATTATCCCGACAATCTACAGGAATCGATCCTGATATTCCAAAACGGCGATTTCGATTATAAAAAAATTCCAGACGAAGTCAAGGAAGCATCGAAGATCGATATCGATAAATATCAAAAGGAGAAGTGGTATCTGAATATATGGAATATAACCAATGTACTTCCAAATAATAACAGATTGGAGAAAGGAATAGCAGCGTTTCCAGATGAAATCCCACACAGGTTGATAAAATTATTCTCTTATGAAGAAGAAACTGTTCTGGATCCGTTCATGGGATCGGGAACTACGCTCAAAGCAGCGATTGAGTTTAACAGAACAGGTATCGGTTATGAGATTGATCTGGAATTACTGGACGTTGTTAAAGAAAAGTTGAAGGTGAATCAATCTACCTTATTCGATAAAAATCGCGATTTCGAAATAACGATAAGAGATGATGTGAAACATCTGAGAACACAACTTCAGGAACGAGTAAAGAATAATCGTAAGAACAGATGATAAAATGAATATTTTTGCAGAGATCACAGGATTAAAATATACTCCATTTCTGTGCAGAAGACTCAACACCTTTAATTTCGATGAAATTGGTACAGCACTTTCAGCCGAAGCTGCATTCATCCTGAGAATCGATGGTGAAAATCAGATCGCACTGAGCTCATGGGTTTCCCCAAAAAGAACAAGATCGTATCCTTATGCCAGAGTTTATAACACCCTCAATTTCTCTGGGAAGAGGGTAACGATCATACCAGTCGTAAAGGATGAGGGCAAAAGAGGAGATCGTGACTTTCTGCAGTGGGATACTGTCTCTTTAATGAGTTTGCTGGGCGTTTATGTGATTATATCTCATTATGCTGACGCTTCAAGAAGTCCAAGATACAGGCACAAAATAACAGATCAGAGATTTGATTTGGGTCACATAAAAAGTGAAATTCAGAAACTTTTATCATATCAGTCTGATGCTCTGCATTGGAATCTATCTCAGATAGACAATGTTGGTAAAATTGGGCAGAAAGCATTGAAATCATACACAAATATTTCTGAGAGACTTGATGTTGAAATGCATTCTATAGAATCTGCTGAAAAGAGAATTAATCGGCTTCTCGAAGGCAAAGAGACTTTTATGGATATGTCGAGGGGACTGGCTGAACAGGCACAGAAAAGAGAGAGCGTTACTACGCAGCCAAAGGAGCTCCTTGCAGGAATAAAGGCAACCCTCACCATCAGAAATTATCTTGGGGGTTGCTACTATCTTACCTGTGATGAGGTGGAGATACATGAGAAGGATATCTACCTCACTGAAGCAAAACATACCAAAACAGATAATCTTCCATCTTTTGACGATATAAAAGATGGACTCTTGAAAATGATACTATTCACGAATTTGGAGGGCGTTAAAATCGGTGAGATAACTTACAACCCTGTTCCAGTTTTAAAACTCACAACCGGCAGTGGATTCGATATAGAATTGTTGAACGATTCGAAAAAGGAACTGCTTTTCATCTTGAGAAAGGAAGCAAAAATAAATGGATTTAAAATAGTAATCAATGGCAATTTTTTGGCTCTTTGGTAATTTGCGTTACACAGATCTCACTAATGAATAAAGTAAATGAGAAATACCTAAATTATAGTGACTTTTTACTGCTTTCCGATTATCATTCCTCTACTTAGTTCTATTAACCGCGGATGCACGCAGATAAACGTAGATACCCGGTTAACAAATCTGCGTTTATCTGCGGTTCATTATATGTTTCAACTGGTGGGAAGAACTCTGCAAAACCGATCCCGAGTGCCTGAATAGATGGTCAATCCGATAGGGCTCGGGTGGGACTGCAACGCGAGATATCAGAGAGCGGATTTTTTCGCATAAAAACACGAATCCTCAAATCCGATTCATCACCGTCATCAAGAGCGCCTTCTGTGCATGCAGTCTGTTCTCTACCTGATCCAGCACAACAGACTGTGCGCCATCCAGCACCTCTCCTGTGATCTCCTGACCGCGATGCGCAGGTAGACAGTGAAGCACGATGCAATCAGATTTTGCCTGATCTAACAGATTTTCATCGATCTGAAAACCAGCAAAGTCACGTAATCGCTTCTCTTCTTCCTTCTCATCACCCATCGATATCCAGACATCGGTGTACAGCACATCAGCGCCGGATGCTGCCTCAATCGGATCGTGTGTGATTGTAAGATTGCAACCAAGTTCTCTCGCGTGAGACTCTATATCAGGATCAGGCTCGTATCCGGCAGGAGATGCGATACTGAGATTCATGCCAGTGATTGCACTTGCAAGCATCAGGGAATTGCAGACATTATTCCCATCTCCGATCCATGCGATGCGCAAATCCTTAAAATCGCCTTTATATTCCCGGATGGTCAGTAAATCAGCAAGTAACTGGCATGGATGCTCCACGTCCGAGAGTGCATTGATCACAGGAACATCCGCACATCGCACAAGTTCGGATACCGTTTCATGACGGTAAACCCGTGCTATGATCGCATGTACATACCGTGAGAGCACTCTTGCGGTATCGCAGATCGTCTCGCTTCTGCCGAGCTGGAGATCAGCATAATTCAGATACAGTGCATGTCCCCCGAGTTCTGTCATCGCAACCTCAAAGGAGACTCTCGTGCGGGTGGATGGTTTCTCGAAGATCATGGCAAGACTCGTATTCCTGAGTGCGTCCATGTCCTGACCGCGTTTTTCCTTCAACTCGGATGACAGATCGAGCAGTTCCAGCAGTTCATTGTATGTCAGATCCGAGATGGAGAGGAGATGCATCATCCTGTTGTAACCTCACAGCCATCTTCGGTAACGATCATGGTGTGTTCTGCCTGAGACACAAGCGCACCTGTGATCTCCCTTAAGATAGGGTACGGTTCGATGATCCCTGATTTTGTCAATTGCCTGAATGTGAAATCTATCTTCTCTCCGGAAAAGTATCTTCTTGCAAATGGAAGCGTCTTATACTCCATTATTTCCTGCAGCAGTGCCCTTGCTCTCGGAATACGTGGAAGTGCTGGTTTTTCTGTCTTGAGGTGGTAGATCTCCCATTTCGATGTGTCTTTTACCCTCCCGGCGCCAGCGGTTGCAAACGGCTCGATTGCAATCACCTGTCCTTCATGGAGTATGGTTCCACTACGTGTGTGTACATTCGGGATGGCTGGTTGGGCATGCGTTTGATATTGCAATAATCCGTGTCCTGTCAGGTTTGAAATCGGTTTGTATCCGAACTCGTTGATCGTTTTCTCGATTACTTCCCCGATCTCTGAGGTATTGATTCCGGCATGGACGATATCGATTGCGCTCTCAAGCGCTGCTTTTGACGCTTCCACGAGTTCCGGGTGATCGGAGAGATCGATTGTTATGGCAGCATCAGCGATGTACCCATCGATATGGACTCCGATATCAAGTTTTACCATATCCTCGCCAAACACCGATGTCTCATTTGCGCCAGGGGTGTAGTGCGCAGCATCCTCATTTCTCGAAAGATTGCACGGAAATGCGGGTTGTCCACCGAGATCGCGTATCAGATCCTCTGCAAAGACTGCTGTTTCAAGAATGCTTGCACCAACCGTTATCTTCTTTGCAGTTTTCTCCTGTACCTCTGCAAGAATCTTTCCAGCCTTCCGATACTTCTCGATCTCTTCGGATGTTGAATAGTTGTTCATCGTATCCATAAAAATAAGACCGCCCGCAACAAATTAATGTTTTGGGCGGTGAATGTTCGAACCGGATTTTACTCCAGTTTCAATATATCCAGCGCTCTGCTGATGTCTTCTGCCTTAACAGTCTTTCTACCTGCGTGCTTTGTCTCGATAATCGCTTCCTTGGCGATTTTTGTACCGATCTTCTCAAGCACATCAGTGAGTGCGCTGCGTGCCGATTCACTGACCCGGATGTCGCCCTCGGATGCACTCCTTATGAGTCGCTCAACTGGTGCCAGCGGCAGTATTTTCTTTGCCATTTGTTCTTACCTCCTTCGTTGGTCTGATATAGTTCGCAATCAAACGGTGTGCATTTGGTTTTGCACACCGACACCAAGCACAGAATTATGTACAGAATAGAACCCTATTCCATGATCATATCCATACTTGATGTTGCTATGTACTTACTTTTTGAAATAAGTCCTATATATACTTTTTGATCCGCATTTGCGAACCAGTGAAAAATATCTTTGAAAAATTGAATTTATGACTACCTAACATGATGAATTATGGTGTAAAAAAATTCATGCAAAACATTCATAGAAACAATCATAAGATATTGGAGCGCACGGTGATTGGTCATGATAACGATAACAGGACTGGAACTGAAGAACCCAACGATGCTTGCCGCCGGAATCCTCGGCACCACTGGCGCATCGCTCTTGAGAGTTGCGCGCAGCGGTGCAGGCGCGGTTGTCACGAAATCCATCGGCACAATCCCGCAAGCAGGACATCCGAATCCTGGCATGGTTAAAACCGAGTGCGGATTCTTAAATGCGCTTGGTTTACCGAATCCCGGATACCGCAACTATCACGAGGAACTGGTGATCGCAAAGAAGGGAGAAATTCCTGTTATTGCGAGCATCTTTGGCGCGGACGCTCCGGAATTTGTTGAGGTTGCGCTTGGATTGTGCGATTTCGCTGATGCGATCGAACTCAATCTCAGCTGCCCGCATGCAGGCAGATATGGAGCATCCATCGGAATCGATCCGTCTCTTGTTTGCGAGATCACATCATCTGTCAAGGAAGCCGTAAACATTCCTATCTGGGCGAAACTGACGCCAAATGTAACAGACATAACCGAAATCGGACTTGCAGCGCAGGAAGGTGGCGCGGATGCTGTCGTTGCCATCAATACCGTGCGTGCAATGGCTATCGACACCGAATCAGGATTTCCGATCCTCGGCAACCGGTTCGGCGGACTATCAGGTACTGCGATAAAACCGATTGCCCTAAAATGTGTGTACGATCTGTATGATGCGCTTGAAATCCCGGTAATCGGGGTCGGCGGAATCGGTTCATGGCAGGATGCAATCGAGATTGTGATGGCTGGAGCGAGCGCTGTGCAGATCGGGTCTGCTGTGCATAACGGGCTTTCGGTATTTGCAGAGATTGCGGATGGGATTAGGGATTACTGCCGGACGCACGACTGTGAGATCGGAGATATCTGCGGGCTGACACATAAGAGATGAGATCAATCGTCTCATGCGATATCGGTTGATGTGTCGATCTGGATGCCTTCACTGATTCTGAACTTGAGCCTATCTGTGATTGGCGACATTCCACGAATCTTCGGGATGGAGAGCTTGCTCGTGATCTCATCGGCACCGCGATGCAGTTCGACATCAAATACCGCATCGCATGAATTGATGATCTCGTTCTCAAGCGCTCTATCATGCGTATCCTTCAACCCGTATAGATATGTTAACCCATTGGTCTCTTTGGTTGTTTCATAAATAACGTTCATAAGTTTCTTAATCTGCCCAATATTTACATTAAGTCCGAGAAAAAATGAAAATGTGTCAATTATAATGTTTACATCATCGGATTCCTCTTCCGCCTGGATGTTCTGGAGATTGTATATCATGAATTCTATGATCTGGTTGTCCACGTATTCATTGCCCACGTTATCCACCAGTTCGCCGTGTGCAGTAATATAATATTCACTATACACATCGATGAATATCACTTCTGATGTATCGTATCCTATGTTCTGTATATCCTGCGCAACATACTTCGGTCTCCGCCCTGTAACAATATAATATGTCTTACGTGCCTGTGTAAACTGGTATAAAAAGACCTCTGACATCGATTTTGAGTCTGCATAGATATACACTACCGATCCTGATGGAATTCCCCCGCCGAGATTGCGATCCAGGACAGTGATTCCTGTAGATTTGATAACCGGGGCATGGACTGTCTCTATAGGCTCGATGGTTCTACCGATCGTGGTTATGGTGGGCGCTTTTGCCATCCTGTTATGCGCATCCTTTACAATCGCATCTCGCAATCCCGGCATATTTGTCCTCTCCCCTTACCTATATTGGATCATTATCCTATAAAAGGATTCTCATTATGATAATGAGATAATTGATGCATAGTATTATTAATGTGCGAGAAGAGATGTACAGTTTAATACAGTATCACATACCACACGGGATGATCATAATGGAACCAGAACAGGAATTGATGAGAATTGGAGTATCACTTCCGGATAACCTGCTCGACAGGTTTGATGAAATTCTTGCAAAAAGGGGATACTCATCAAGATCAGAGGGCATTCGGGATGCGATCCGGAGTTATATCAGGTACTATGAATGGACAAGCGAGGTCAAGGGTGAACGGATTGGTGTCATATCGCTAACTTATAACCATGAACAGCACGGACTCGTTGATGCGCTGGCTGACGTTCAGCACGAACATCTGGATGCGATCCGATCCTCGATGCATATCCATGTGGACAAAAAGACATGTCTTGAGGTGATCGCGCTGCACGGTGATGTGGAGAATGTCAAGAATGTAGCAGAGAGCCTTATGGCGCTCAAGGGCGTAGAACATCTGAAATTGACCACCATTTCGACTATAAAGTGAGATGGACGAGTCGAGGCACTGGGCAGATGTCATCGCAGATAACGTAACCGCAATCAGAAAGAAGCACATCATCGCGACAGGAATCACACCATCAGGAAACATACACATCGGAAACCTGCGCGAGGTGGTGACTGCGGATGCGGCGTACCGGGCACTCCGTGATGCTGAAATCGATACGAAATTGATCTATATCGCGGATACCTTTGATCCGCTTCGCAGGGTGTATCCGTTCCTGTCAGAGGATTATTCGAAGCATGTTGGCAAGCCGCTATATGCGATACCCTGTCCGTGCGGCAGTTGTGCGAACTATGCCGAGCATTATCTGATGCCGTTTCTCATGTCCATGGAGGAACTGGATATCCATCCAGTAATATACCGTGCTCATGAACTTTATGCAGAAGGGGATTTTGTGCCTGCTATCATGGCTGCGCTCTCCAATCGGGATAAAATCGCAGCAATCCTCGGGGAAGTATCGCACAGAGCAGTTCCTGCAAAATGGAGTCCGTTCAATGTTCTATGTGAATCGTGCGGGAGAATCGATACCACAACAGTTCAAGGATTCGATGAGAATAATGAAACAGTTGATTATACATGTAAATGCGGTTATGCGGGAACAGTGCCTGTAAAAGGGAATGGAAAACTTACGTGGAGGGTTGACTGGGCTGCACGATGGAGTATTCTTGGTGTCACGATTGAGCCGTTTGGTAAGGATCATGCAACAAAAGGTGGCTCGTATGACACGGGTACAAGAATCTCAAGAGAAATATATAATTATGACCCCCCATACCCGATCATCTACGAGTGGGTTCATCTGAAAGGCAAAGGCGCAATGTCGTCCTCGACAGGGGTTACGATCACGATTGAGGATATGCTGCGGGTAATGCCGCCCGAGGTGCTCAGATATATGATCATCCGAACGAAGCCTGAGAAGCATATAGACTTTGATCCAGCCCGTATAATCGATCTGATCGATGAGTTTGACCGCGCAACAGGCAGGGCATGGGAATTATCCGGAACAGAGAGGTTCCTACCATCGGATGTTCCGTTCACTCATCTCGTGACCGCTATACAGATCGCATCCGACTTCGATGAACTACATGAGGTTCTCAGGCGCAGCGGTTATGACACGTACAATGAGGAATCATTGAGAAGACGTGTTGAGAATGCGTTGAACTGGCTCTCATCGTACGCACCGGATTCCGCTAAATTCAAGGTGCAGGAAAGACTGCCTGAAGCGGCATTGAATCTTTCTGATAGGGCGAGAGCAGGGCTTATAAAGCTTGCATCCAGTATCCATGACGATATGACCGCAGGTGACCTGCATGATCTGGTGTATGCGGTGTCCGAAACGGTTGGCATCTCTGCAAGCAAATTGTTTCAGGCGATTTACATATCCATTCTTGGGAAGAGATCCGGTCCGAGAGCAGGGTACTTTATGGCGTCGCTGGATAGGGGATTTTTGCTGAACAGATTGAGGGAAGCTGGCGGTGGGGAGTCCCATTCCGATGATTATAATATCAAAGGGGAATAACAATGAAATCTGAGGTGATCCGATGACATCCTCTGACCTGACCTATCAGATCGTGGATTATCTCCGCAAGAATCTTGATCGGGAGTATGGGATTAAAATATTCAAATTGAGCAGTTCGATCTTTGCTGCGCGCGTTCCAAGGCAGCAGATCAGAGAGTTCAGCGATATCGATTCCGACCGGATTACCGGATATATGCGCGCACATATACCCGGATCGAAATTAAATGGTGCTGCCCATGCATACATCATCGCAGACACCGATTATGTTGAGGTTGATCCTGCAAAATTGTTTGATGATGTATATGATACGGAAATCGATATCGGCACCATCGGCTCAGATACCGATTACGTCTTCAACAGCATAGAATCGATAATCGAACTGGATGAGCAGAAAGAAGCAGAGAAACTGAGAGAAAAATCGATCGTAGAAGCGATAGAAGAACCAGAGGAATCAGAAGAGATTACTCAGGATCAGAACGTTCCGGTAGAAGATGCAGAGGATACTATCCACCGGATTCTGGATCATTTTGCACACAGAAAACAGAAAAAGATAGCGGTAGGCAGACAGACTTCCGGAAGGCGTGCAGAGGTTCTGACACAGACCAAGCGGGGCAGATATGTCAGGTACCGCATGCCGGTTGACAAACCCGGTGATATCGCAATCGCCCCAACGATCCGTGCAGCAGCGATGCATGCTGATTCTGACAAGGAGTTCACGATCAGGGAATCGGATGTACGGGAAAAGGTGCGGCGAAGGCGTGTTGCAACCCTGATATGCGTTGTATTCGATGCCAGTGGTTCGATGGACGACCTCAAGAAGACGAGCGTTACAACGAGCGTAGTACTTGCGCTGCTCAGAGACGCATACCAGCGCAGGGACCGGGTATCGCTGGTCACATACTCTGGCAGGGGTGCAGAGGTCATTTTACCATTCACATCATCGGTAGAACTTGCGAGAAGGTATATCGAGCACATCCCATTCGGGAGCACGACTCCGCTTGCTGCGGGACTTAAACGTGGAATGGAGGTGCTGCGATCCGAGAACAGGAAAGAACCATCTGCGATACCAATACTCGTACTGGTGACCGATGGTACTGCCAATATGCCACTTCAGATCGGAGGAAATATTAATCGAGAGATCGCAAACGTCTGCCGCCTGCTGAAACAGGATATCAATGTGCTTGTGATCGATATCAGCGAGGAGGGGGCAGATCTTGCAGAAGATATCGCCCATGCGTGCGGGGGTGGGTATTATCATCCATCGCGTATCAGTCAGCAGATGCTGTATCATGCCATCAAATGCGAGCAGGAGAGCGTGGTGGATGTGAAGAGCGAGGGGATGTGAAGACCCGCGGTACTCGGCTGCTGAAGTCAGGTTATCATGCCACCAAATTAAGCGACCCAAATATCAGTGCAGAAACGCATCTATTCGTTCCACACACCAGTTCCTCAGATCGCTTGCAAGCTCTGTATCGAGTATCTCGCCCTGTGGCTCTCTGTGGTTAAATCCGGTGGCTCTCACCATCTTTCTCTGTTCATTGGAGATAAAATATCCTGACGCAATAACGTTAATATTTCCTGCCTTTTGATTCGTTGTAATGTATTTACCGGATTCCTGTGATCGTATCTCGTCTAAAATCAAAAACCGTAACTCTGGTCTCTCCTTCAAAAATATCGAGGCACGATCCATCGTCAATGACTCCTGCAACCTCCGCATCAAGTCCGGCATCCCGAAACGTTTTGATGCATTCTTCTGCATGCTGCGTGGTCACCACGTAACCGGTCGCCGGGTACATCTTGAGCCAGTGGATAAAATCAACCCCATCCGGATGCGGTATCATAGTTACATCGATACTTGCGCCCTTTTTGCTTGTTTCGAGAAGCATTCCGATCGTCCCAATCGTACCTGGATTGCTGATATCCTTTCCAGCGGTTACAAGACGATCTTCGGCAAGCTTTTGCATAACCATGTACTTCTCACGGACGCTTGCCGGAGTTTTCATCGTTGTGGTGTCCCATGAATATATTGAATTCTTTCCGACCTTTCCATCGAGATCATAAGCAAGAACAACGGAATCTCCTGCCTGCGCTGTATCACTTCTGATCACCGCATCCCTTTTTGCGATGCCAAGGATCGCAACCGAGATCGATGTGTACGGCATGTCAGGATGCACATGCCCGCCAACCATCGGAACGCCAAACTTCGCAACCCCGTCCCTGATTCCACGAATCATTTCAGCGAATATCTCTTTGTCGCCTGTGGAGAGTACATTAACCATGCCTATCGGGCGCCCGCCCATCGCTGAGATATCGTTCACATTCACAAGAACTGCGCCGTATCCTGCCCACCATGGATCAGCGAGCATCCTGCTCCAGATCCCGTCCGCAGCAAAGAGGAGCACATCGTCTCCGCCAATGTCGATTACTGCTGCATCGTCCCCGATATCAGCGATGCAGTTCGCGTATTCGGATCGCACGGTTTTCAGGATGTCCGCAATGTCAGCAATTGGTTTTTTCCGCGTAACACCCTCGAAGTTCCTGATCTCTGAAGCGATGATTTCAAGGTTCATTATGATTTTGAACTGAAGCGAATCATAATAAAGATGTGGGCTACGCACAAGTTATTTATATGTGCAGGCACATAACTTACCTCATCAGTTTGGGTATCTGAAAAAGGGGTTAATGATGAATACGCGTGTAATCACGGTAGCATCCGGGAAAGGAGGCACCGGAA
>JAYEGV010000081.1:0-11584 GCA_034659235.1 Methanobacteriota archaeon | reverse complement strand
CTGTGGATCCTTATTATTTAGTGCACAGGGCAGAGGAGCTCGGCTACCATCCGCAGGTGATCCTTGCAGGGCGGGCGATCAATGATTCGATGCCTGCGCATGTTGCAGGGATGATGATCAGGGGGTTAAACGAGGCAGGGAAGGTGATCAGGGGGTCGAAGGTGCTGATTATGGGTCTGGCATATAAGGAGAATGTGGCTGATATAAGGGAGTCGCCTGCGAGGGGGATTGTGGAGGGGCTCCGGGAGTTTGGGGTCGATGTCTATGGGTCGATTTTTTCACAAAAAATCGAGTAAAAACTGCCCTCCGGGCGGGGTTACAATTCTTGGCAGGGAGGAGATTGAGGGGTTTGGGGTGAGGGCTCTGGATGACATGTTACAGATTACAGATTACTGCCCGAAGGGCGTGGATGGTGTGATTGTGACGGTGGTGCATGACGAGTTTCGGGAGATGGGGCTTCGAGGATTTGCGTGGGTTTATGGATGAGGGGGCGGTGTTTGATGGGCGCGGACTGAGCGCTGGTGACTATGTGGGGATCTTCGATGCGCAGGGGCGGGAAACGATTTTAAGCATGATGACCAATTCACTTATTGGTGAGTATCATGAAACTAAAAGCAATACACAAGGATGAAGCTCCGAAGCCTATACCAACGATAGGTAAGATAGGTTTAGAGAAGGGTGAAGTTAAGTTGGATATAAAGAAAAAAAAGATGTTTGGTATTCTCAGGGAATGGAAAGTCGATTCTCAGGAATTGAAAGAAGAGTTGAGGGCTATGCATGGCTGATCTCTTTGCAGACACATACGCTTTGGTCGAGATTTTGAAAGGAAATCCAAATTATGAAAAATATTCGGAGAGATTGCTTATTACCACAGAATTTAATATTTTTGAGCTTGCATATGCGTTATACAGAGATTTTGGAGATGACGCAATAGATACATTGAGATTGGTAAGGGATGATATTGCGATGGAGTATGTTGGAGACGATGATTATATAGAAGCATCTAAAATAAGGTTACTCACCAATAAAGAAGGTAAAAATCTTTCGCTGATTGATTGTCTTGGATATTCATGTGCAAAAAGGCTTGGAATAAAATTTTTTACCGGTGATCAAGAGTTCGAATATATGGAAAATGTAGAATACGTCAAATGATGGAAGTGGGATCTACTTCAAAGCGGTGATTAAAAATAACTATCAGGGGGTTTAAATGGATCACAGACTAAAAGACAAAACCGTCTGCATCGCCGGCTTGGGCTACGTCGGACTGCCGCTTGCACTCGCGTTCTCATGACACCTGCCGACGATCGGCTTCGACGTGGACGCTGGCAAGATCCGGGAACTCTCCCAGGCGAATGACAACCCGAACATCGCATTCACAGATGATCCGGAAGAGATCGGAAGCGCAGATTTTGTGATAATCGCAGTCCCAACCCCTGTCACCAAATCGAAAGACCCTGACCTCTCCTGCATCGAATCCGCAGCCAGAACCATCGGCACGCACCTGAAACCCGGCGCAATCGTGGTACTCGAATCCACAGTCTACCCGGGCGTGACAGAAGAAGTCATGAAACCAAATTTTTTGAGAAAAAATTTAGTAAAACCATCCGACATTCCGCTTCGCTCCAGTCGGATTATCGCTCTCGTGAACGAACTCTCCCTGATATTCGGGAAGATGGGGCTTTCCACAACAGATGTGCTTGAAGCGGCTGGCACGAAATGGAACTTCCACCGCTATTCTCCCGGACTGGTCGGCGGGCACTGCATCCCTGTGGATCCTTATTATTTAGTGCACAGGGCGAAAAAGCTCGGCTACCATCCGCAGGTGATCCTTGCAGGGCGGGCAATCAATGATTCGATGCCTGCGCATGTTGCGGGGATGATGATCAGGGGGTTAAACGAGGCAGGGAATGCGATCAAGGCGATTTTTTCACAAAAAATCGAGTAAAAACTGCCCTCCGGGTGGGGTTACAATTCTTGGCAGGGATGAGATTGAGGGGTTTGGCGTGAGGGCTCTGGATGACCTATTACAGATTACAGATTACAGATTACTGCCCGAAGGGCGCATGGATGGTGTGATCGTGACGGTGGTGCATGATGAGTTTCGGGGGATGGGGCTTTCTGGCGTCAGCGGGTTTTTGGGTGCGGGGGCGGTGGTGGTTGATGTGAGGGGGATATTCGATGCTGGGGTGGTGGAGGGGATGGGGTTTTATTATAGGCGGTTATAACGATGTTCTTAATACAGTAAAGCTTTACATCTACAATATATAAATAATGGTGATGGCAATGAAAACGAGCATTGTAGGAAAACAGGTTGATGCCCTTATAAAGGGGGGCTATTATCCAAATATGAAAGAATTCGTTGAAGATGCAATAAGCGCTTTTTTTGAGCTTAGAAAAGACATGAAAATTGCATCAGTTGTCGAGCTCTACAAAAAAGAAGAGGTGTCAATCTCTAAAGCTGCAGAGCTCGCGGGATTAAATATAGAAGAGATGAAGAGGGTTTTAGCAGATGAAGGCGTAGAAATAAAGAGAGGTTTCACGAAAAATAGAAAAGCTGCGGCAAGTGAGCTTTCAGAGATGATGCGATGACCGTCATTGATACTTGTGTCCTGAGCTCTTTAGCAAAGATAGACTGATTGGATTTGCTTCGTAAGTCTTTTGAGAACATAATCGTTACCCCTTCTATCGTCAACGAGATAGAAAAAGTAGGAAGGGCTAAATTCGTCAAAAGGATCAAAGAAGTTCTGTATTTTGAGAAGATAGAGGAAGGAAAGTTCATTTTCGTTGTGCCTCTTAGCTCAAAAGAGTTACAATATGCACATAAATTAAAAACTGAATATGGACTGAGTATTGCTGATTCTGAGTGTGCAGCAGTTGCGAAAATAAGGAAGAAGGTCCTATTGAGCGATGATAAGTATCTTGGAAAGATGGCGATAAATGAAGGAGTGGGGCATATTTATGATCTTCTAACCTTTTTGGAAGCGTGCATTGTAAAAGGAATAATTCAGAAGGAGGAACTGATTGAAATAGTTTCTTTATTAAAGAAAAAGGATTTTTATAAATTTTCAGAGGATGACGAGAATGAACTTTTCTCTTACTTTAAATAAGGGGGTATGAGCATGGCGTATGAGGAGAATGTGCCTGATACGAGGGAGTCGCCTGTTGCCGTGGTAGGGATACGTAGATGGTGAGTCATGAATTAACAGAGACGATCAGGTGATTTTCAAATGAATCCTAAATTAAAAGACAAAACCGTCTGCATCGCCGGCTTGGGCTATGTCGGACTGCCGCTTGCACTCGCGTTCTCCGGACACCTGAAGACGATCGGCTTCGACGTGGACGCTGGCAAGATCCGGGAACTCTCCGGGACGAATGACAACCCAAACATCGCCTTCACAGACAACCCGGAAGAGATCGGAAGTGCAGACTTCATCATAATCGCAGTCCCAACCCCTGTCACCAAATCGAAGGACCCTGACCTCTCCTACATCGAATCAGCAGCCAGAACCACGACGGCTGTGCCGTCAGTAATGTGTAACGGGTGATGAGTGACATGTCACAGATTACAGATCACATATTACCGCCCGCAGGGCGTGCAGGGCGGGCGATCAATGATTCGATGCCTGCGCATGGTTGCAGGGATGATGATCAGGGGGTTAAACAAGGCAGGGAAGGTGATCAAGGGGTCGAAGGTTCTGATTATGGGTCTTGCGTACAAGGAGAATGTGGCTGATACGAGGGAGTCGCCTGCGAGAGGGATTGTTGAGGGGCTTTTTGATTTTGGGGTCGATGTCTATGGGTCGATTTTTTCACAAAAAATCGAGTAAAAACTGCCCTTCGGGTGGGGTTACAATTCTTGGCAGGGGGGAGATTGAGGGGTTTGGTGTGAAGGCTCTGGATGACATGTTACAGATTACAGATTACAGATTACGGATTACTGCCCGAAGGGCGCATGGATGGTGTGATCGTGACAGTGGTGCACGATGAGTTCCGGGGGATGGGGCTTCGGGTGTCAGCGGGTTTCTGGAGGAGGGGTGGTGTGGTTGATGTGAGGGGGATGTTTGAGGGGATGGAGGCTGAGGGGATGGGTTTTATTGAACGCCGTGGTGAAGAAAGTTATAACTCGGTTCAACTAATATACATACAGAAGTGATGTGTATGACATTAATCAAGGCAAAAGTCATGGATAGTATGCACTTGGAACTCGAAAAAGAGATTGGAACATATGAGAAGGAGGTATTTGTAAAGATAATAAGACGGGGGATTGTAGAAGCCGCTGAAGGTGCATGGGGCTACGATGTGGATAGCAAGGATTTCGTTAAAGATTTGAGAAAATCCAAGAGATTGGATTGGATATGATGTTTTTTATAGATACTTCCATCTTTGTCGATGTCCTCCGGAAGAAGACTGTTAGCTCATCAAAACGCCTTTTCGATAGTATTCTTGAGAGCAATGAGGGTTTTATATCTTCAATCACGGTAGCTGAACTTAGTGTTGGGGCACACCTGTCTCCAAGGCAAGATGCGATTGAAAAGACACTTGAGCTTCTGTCTCTCGTTTCTGTTATAAATCTGGACCATAAGATCGCATTCCGTGGCGGAGAGATCTATTCAGAGCTTGTCAGGAGGGGATTAGAGATTGAACTGAATGATTGTCTGATCGCTGCAACCTGTTTGTCTGCCGGAATTTCAGAGATTGTGACGAGAAATGTCAATCATTTTGATAGGATCGGAGGAGTAGATGCAATCATACCAGAGAATCTTGGATTCTGATGCGCAGCAAAACGGGGGGGGTTGGTTTGCATGATCGCGTTTCGAGAGCGGGAGATCTTCGGAGGTGTGAACCACTGACCCAACAGAGCGGAATGGTACAAACCATGCTCAAACACATCCCCGGCGACCTTGCGCTCGTGATCCTCCTGACGCTCGCATGCATCCTGTTCGTCATGGTGCCGCCACTGAACGAAACGCCAGTCAGGGTCATCCTCGGTCTTCTGCTCGTGCTCTTCCTGCCCGGATATTCGCTGATCGCGGCGCTATTCCCACGAAAGGATGATCTGGATGGAATCGAGCGGATCGCACTCAGCTTTGGGCTCAGTATCGCTGTTGTGCCGCTCTTGGTGCTGACACTCAATTACACGCCGTTCGGGATCCGGCTGGTGCCGATACTTGTTGTGCTCTCGTTGTTCACGGTCTCGCTTGCTGTGGTCGCATACCTGCGGAGGCAGGGGCTTCCGGAAGCGGATAGATTTGCACTCGTGATTGGGGAATTCGTATGAAAATCGCGATACCAAAAACAAGAGCAGAGATACAGTACCACCTCCGCGACCCTCTTCTCAAAAACTCCCTCTTCATCATGCTCACATCCATCGCCTCCGCAGGCTTCGGCTTCATCTTCTGGATGCTCGCAGCCAAGCTCTACCCCGCCGGGGACGTTGGCATCGCAACCGCGCTCATATCCTCGATGGCTCTGCTGGTGCTTCTCTCCAGGTTCGGGCTGGACTTCTCGATCATCCGCTTCTTCCCGGGCGCCGACAAAAGCAGGATCTTCAGCACATCTGCGCTCATAACCACCTTCTTCGCGGTCATCTTCGGTGCGGTATTCATCACAGGCGTGGACGTCTTCTCGCCAGAACTCCACCTCCTGAAATCGCCGCAGAACTCCACACTCTTCCTGATCTTCCTTGCTGCAAGTTCTGTGACAGCATTAACCGCCATCTCATTTATCGCAATCCGAAAAGCAAGGTTCCAGTTTATCCAGAGCATCATCGTCGAAATTTTTTGAGAAAAAATTTAGTAAAACCATCCGACATTCGCTCCGCTCAGTCGGATTACCAGTCGGCATCTCGTTTCTGCTTGCGCTTGCTCTGCTTGTGCGGTCAGGGGTCAGACCTGGGCTTGTGATCGACCGCGGCTTTCTGAATGAGGCATTTCATTTCTCTGCTGGAAACTACCTTGCGGGTCTGTTTATCACGGGTCCGAATTTGGTTCTGCCGATCATGGTCTTAAACACGCTTGGAGCAGAGCAGGCGGCGTATTATTATATTGCGTTTGCGATAGCATCGCTGCTGTTCATGATCCCAAATGCGATCAGCACGTCGTTGTTCGTTGAGGGCAGCCACGGCGAGGCACTGAAGAGGACTGTTGTGAAGTCACTTGTCGTCATCTTCTCGCTGCTCGTTCCGGCGGCGGCGGTGCTGTATCTCTGCGGCGGCTGGGTGCTCGGTGTGGTCGGTGCGGATTATGCGGCTGGCGGGGTGGGTGTGCTGCGAGAGGGGCTGCGCCCCTTCTAACCCTGCATCCGACATTCGCTTCGCTCAGTTGGATTATTTGCGATCAAGAGGGCGCAGAAGGATGTTAGGGGGCTGGTGGTGCTGAGCGGGCTTGTCTTTGGGCTGCTGGTCAGGTATGCGTGGCTGGTCGGGAATGGGGTTGGGGGTGATGGGGATGGTGATGGCATGTACATGAGGATACTCAATGTTTATTTAATATGGTGACAATTGTTTCAATGATGGAGAACACGTGAATCAGATCTCCAAAGTAATCCAGAAGACTGATCAGAGAAAACGTGGAGATGGATAATTATGCAATTAACAGGAATAATTAAAAAAGTAGGTAATTATTACGTGGCTTTGTGTCTGGAACTTAACGTATCCAGTCAGGGAGAAAGCATTGAAGAAGCCAAGAGGATGCTTCAGGAGGCATGTGAAGAATATGTTTCTTACATGGAAGAGAAAAATCTGGAAATACAATCGGTTCCTCTGAAAGTTCTCCGAGAATTCCTTTTAGAGGATGTAGAGTATGTGCGACCTTCGGATGACTGGGTTTACTCTGAAAACATAACCTTCGAGGTAGGAGCGATTGCCTAAAAGAATCCCGGCGATGTCGAGCAAGAGGTTTGCCAAGCTTCTTACTCATGGCGGTGCCATATTCGTCAGGCAGAGAGGTACCAGCCATGCGATATTTGAACGAGAAAAAGAGGGAACTGTGTACAGAGCCCCAGTGGTGATGGGTAAGCGAGAACTCTCACCTAAGTATATGAAAGTAGTATTGAGGCAGTTGGGTTTTACTGATGAAGAGATCGATATTCTTCTTTAGAGACTCTGAGCGGGTCGAGTGGCTCAACATCCGGAAGCCGTGATGAATACCGTTCTACAAACGCTAATAAACAAGTACGATCAAAGATACCATTGATACCAAGGGGGGGTTTTCAAATGAATAATAAATTGAACGACAAAACAGTCTGCGTCACCGGCCTGGGCTATGTCGGACTGCTGCTTGCACTCGCGTTCTCCCGACACCTACCGACGATCGTCTCTGACGTGAAATTTTTTGAGAAAAAATTTAGTAAAACCATCCGACATTCCGCTTCGCTCCAGTCGGATTATCGCTCTCGTGAACGGGGCGATGGCGTGGAGAGCAGGACAAGTCTTTATATACCATGTAGGATAAATTGAAGGGAAGTAACAGGGGTTTTAGATGGATCATAATCTAACAGACAAAACCGTGTGCATCGCCGGCTTGGGCTATGTCGGACTGCCGCTCGCACTCGCGTTCTCCGGACACCTGAAGACGATCGGTTTCGACGTGGACGCGGGCAAGATCAGGGAACTCATCCAGGCGAACGATAACCCGGGCATCGCCTTCACAGACAACCCGGAAGAGATCGGAAACGCCGATTTCATCATAATCGCAGTCCCGACCCCGGTCACAAAATCGAAGGACCCTGACCTCTCCTGCATCGAATCCGCAGCCAGGACCATCGGCACGCACCTGAAGCGCGGCGCAACCGTGATACTCGAATCCACGGTCTACCCGGGCGTGACAGAAGAGGTCCTGAAACCGATACTGGAACACGAGTCAGGGCTTACCTGCGGCACAGACTTCAAGATAGGCTATTCTCCTGAGCGGATCAATCCGGGCGATGATGAGCACTCACTCAGCAAAATAACAAAGATCGTATCAGGCATGGATTATGAGACAACCGAAGCCCTCTCCTCGCTCTACGGCATGATAACAACCGTATACGAAGCAAGAGACATCCGAACCGCGGAGGCAGCAAAGGCCTTCGAGAAAAATTTTTTGAGAAAAAATTTAGTAAAACCATCCGACATTCCGCTTCGCTCCAGTCGGATTATCGCTCTCGTGAACGAACTCTCCCTGATATTCGGGAAGATGGGGCTTTCCACAGCCGATGTGCTCGAGGCTGCCGGCACGAAGTGGAACTTCCACCGGTACTCTCCAGGACTGGTCGGCGGGCACTGCATCCCTGTGGATCCTTATTATCTGGTGCACAGGGCGAAAAAGCTCGGGTATCATCCGCAGGTGATCCTTGCAGGGCGGGCGATCAATGATTCGATGCCAGCGCATGTGGCGGGGATGATGATAAAGGGGTTGAACGAGGCAGGGAAGGTGATCAAGGGGTCGAAGGTTTTGATTATGGGTCTTGCGTATAAGGAGAATGTGGCTGATATAAGGGAGTCGCCTGCGAGAGGGATTGTGGAGGGGCTTTCTGAGTTTGGGGTTGATGTCTATGGGTCGATTTTTTCACAAAAAATCGAGTAAAAACTGCCCTCCGGGTGGGGTTCAAATTGTTGGCTGACGAAGATGGATGGTGTGGCTGTGGCGCATGACGAGTTTCGGGGGATGGGCTTCGAGGATTTGCGGGGGTTTTTGGGTGCGGGGGCATGGTGATGTGCAGGGGGTGTTTGATGTGGAGGCGGTTGAGGGGAAGGGGTTTTATTATAAGAGGTTGTAAAAGTGAGCATGTCCCGAACACCACCGTAACAGGAAGGATATATGAAAAATATAAATTACTTAGTAGGTATCTTTCTCAGCAGAAACTTACAAAACTTACAGTGCCATGTAATAATTGTAAGTGGTGGTTTGGATGATTAATCCTTATGTGACAGGATTTCCGGCAGATCCGAAGTCATTTGCAGGAAGAGGGAAGGAATTAGGAGAAATAAAGAAAGCAATCGATTATATAGTTCATTCAGAACCAGTGGCGCCACAAAATGTTGCGATCGTTGGAGATTGGGGAATTGGTAAAACCTCGCTTCTTAATAAATCCAAAACAATTGCTCTGGACAATGATTGTTTCGTTTGCAAGATTACACTGACGCCTGAGAAATGCAAGGATCTGGATTCGTTTGTTTACAGCACAATCGATGAACTGCATAATGCGGTTTGGGACTCGGATATGTTTGCGCCCAAACTAAAGGAGAAAGTTTCGGAGTGGAAGATAGAATCCCTCAAAGTTCTTGGCATGGAAATGAGAAGGGGGAGTGCAAAATCAACTCCTTCAACATTTTTTAAAAACAGTCTATTGGATCTATGGAAAAGGTTGCAGAAGCCAACGATCATAATGTATGATGATTTACACTATCTCGCGGATTCCTATCCAGCAGGCTTGTACGACCTGCGAGGGATATTTCAAGAATTAAGAGAATATGATTGCAGGTTTATGCTTATGTGCACAGGCATCTCAACCTTATTCGCAAAGATCAGAGGGTTGAGTGAACCTTTGATGCGCTTCTTTGAGCACGTTGAGTTGAGGTCATTCACGTTAGAGGAGACAAAGGAAGCGATCCATCTGCCATTACAAAGGATAAAAATTGATCTGAAGTTTGATTGTGATGTTATTGAAACGATACACACAAAGGCGCAAGGTCATCCCTACTTCGTTATGTTCTTTGCTCACGATGTCTTTGAATATAAACAAAAAGGTATTATTACATCGGAATTTTTTGATTCGATTTATGAGAAGATATTTTCTCATCTTGCGGCAGCCAGATTTATAGAGGATTTGGCAATTGCAGGCGAGAAGGAGAAAGAAGTGTTGTTCAAGATGGTAGGGTTGGGAGAAGAGGTTGGTGTAAAAGAGATAAAAGCTCCGAATGTCAGCGTTCACTTAAAAAGGCTGGTTGAGAAGAATCTGGTGGCGAGGGTTGGTAGGGGGCGATATAAATTTTATCATCCGCTGTTTGGGGAATATCTGGAGACGGTGAGATGAAACGACTGCACGTCACACTCATGAGACTTCCCGGCGACCTCGCGCTCGTGATCCTCCTGACGCTTTCATGCATGTTGTTTGTGCTGATCCCTCCGCTGAACGAAACGCCGGTGAGGGTGGTGCTCGGTCTGTTGCTCGTGCTCTTCCTGCCCGGATATTCGCTGATCGCTGCGCTATTCCCACGAAAGGATGATCTGGATGGAATCGAACGGATCGCACTCAGCTTTGGGCTCAGCATCGCAGTCGTGCCGCTGATCGGGCTGGCACTCAATTACACGCCGTTCGGGATCCGGCTGGTGCCGATACTCGTTGTGCTCTCGGTGTTCACGGTTTCGCTTGCTCTGATCGCGTGTGTGCGGAGATGCGGGCTTCCGGAAGGGGAGCGGTTTGTGGTGGAAGGATGCGGGCTGGGCTGTGGTGGGGGTGGTAGTGATGGCGGCAGGGGCAGGAGCGGCAGCGGGGACGAAGGCAGGATAGGTGGGCTGGCGTGAGCGGGTCTGGTGTGGGGGCGGAACATTGTGCAATGTTTAAGAACAAGGAGCTATAAACTGAACTTAGAGGTAGAGGGATAAAATATGGCGCTATATGCAGAAATCACGGAAGAGGGCTATTTATCAATCCCAAGACGGAGCATCAAGAAGATGCGGTTGAAGACTGGCATGCGGTTCAAAATGTTGGCGGACGAAGAAGATGTTCTGGTTTTAAGGCTTGTGCATGAAGAAGAGACTCAAGTCGATGAGGGCTCTTTGTTGCTGCAACAACAAGCACTAAAAAATATTTGGGATAGCAAAGAGGAAGACATCTATGAACTATAATCGTGGCGATGTCGTCATTGTTCCATTTCCATTTGTAACTTCGGAAGGGGCATTGCAGAAGGCACGACCAGCGCTGATCATCTCTGATCATTCGATTGATAGGCGTTTTGATGATCTGATTATGGTTGGAATAACCTCTCGAATTGTAGAGAATCTGAAAGAGACGGAATATATGATTGTTGAGGGAACGGAGGATTTTAAGTATTCTGGGTTGATAAAAACATCGATAGTACGGTGTGAATATATCATGACCGTGCCAAGGGGGGTCGTTGCGAGAAGGTTGGGACATTTACCTGATGAAACAATGAAGAAAATCGATAAAAAATTGAAATTGAGTTTAAGAATAGAAGATTAGGTGATTTTCGAATGGATCATAAACTAAAAGACAAAACCGTCTGCATCGCCAGTCTTTTGGCTACGTCGGACTGCCGCTTGCACTCGCGTTCTCCCGCCACCTGCCGACGATCGGCTTCGACGTGGACGCTGGCAAGATCCGGGAACTCTTCCAGGCGAATGACAACCCGGGCATCACATTCACAGACAATCCGGAAGAGATCGGAAGCGCCGACTTCATCATAATCGCAGTCCCAACCCCGGTCACAAAGTCGAAAGACCCGGACCTCTCCTGCATCGAATCCGCAGCCAGGACCATCGGCACGCACCTGAAACCCGGCGCAACCGTGGTACTCGAATCCACAGTCTACCCAGGCGTGACAGAAGAGGTCCTGAAACCGATACTGGAACACAAGTCAGGG
>JAYEGV010000080.1:10022-11657 GCA_034659235.1 Methanobacteriota archaeon | reverse complement strand
TTGAATCAATATTTCCGTGGATGACGCTATTTTCCTGGATCGTGACATCCTTAGCCCGGATACTGCCAAATAAAGTCGTATCACTTCCCATAGAGAGCGATTCTGCACGGATGTTACCCTGCAGCCGGCAGTTGTTTCCGATGTGTGCTGGTCGATCCACCTCGATTGCGCTGAGTGTGATTCTGGATTTAGCGGGCACAACCATCGTCCGGATATCGATCTCATCTGACTCGTCACCAAACAGTTCTTCCAGCGCTTTTTCAACCTCATCACCCCTGCCGAGACGCAACAGTTCGCTCAGATACAGATACAGGAAAATGATAACCGGGATCGGATTTCTGATCATGATCCAGCCTTTCGCTTCGAATCCATCCTTGATCGATACATGATCTCCGATGTCAAGATCGCCATCAACGATCAGTTTGCCATGGATCTTTACGAACTCGCCAAGATGGGCATCACCATTTGCACGCACTGCGCCGGCGATGTCGGACCAGCGATCGATATAAATATCCGAACGCGCAGACACCTCGCCGCATATCTTCACATGTTCGCCGGTTGTGATCCCGCGTGCGATGATGCCGTATTCGATTACGGAATAGCCACCAATGAGTGCACCGCCATCAACCACTATGGTGCGCTCCTCCATCTTGGTGTTATCCGGAATGACGAATGTTTGCAGATCGAACATGGATGCCTCGGTTACGGAATAGCTGTTTATTGTTTTTAAGTCTTTTTGGCAGCGGCACGAACCTGATATCTTATGAGCCACTGCCGTTTCTATACTTTTTTTCTGTTGCTCCAATCCGAACCCTACGCTCAACTGGGCGATTGCTATAATGTCGAATGTACTCATGCCAGTCTACATGCTCTTCTTCTCTTCCTAAATTGGCTAACATCATGACGTTCTTCGGTATTTGCAGCGGATAAGATACGATTTTCATTGTTAGACCTCCGGATTGTTCTTTGCTCCATCGTAATTATGTTTGTTCACATACGGTTTAATCATATCCCGTGCATTCCAATCAACGCACATGTTCATCAGCTTTCGTAAACTTTTTAAATTTTTAAGATTTATAATGGATTAACAACAAGTGGTAGCATTATGACCGAGATTGGAAAACAAGGCTGTCAAACACGATGGACTTATGCAGCTCATGTTCTTATAATTGGAATGGTATTGTCGTTACTCGTAGCAATATCGAAAGATGATTTACAATGGATACTCGAATGCATCGCGGGTATCATAATAAGCACTGCACCAATTTTACTCAAACGCTTTTTCAAGATTGGATTGCCTGGGATTATTGACTTCATGATCGCCTTTGCATTGTTTTTACATGTCGGCATGGGTGGTCTATTTGACGTGTATTATCCTATCCCTGACTTTGACATCGTTACTCATTTTGTGTCTTCGGTTCTTATCGCCTTTCTGGCATTAATCACCATTTATTTATTGAATAAACACTGGGATGGACTGTTCATACATGTATATGCAATGGCGTTTGCTGTTGTGGTTGTTACGATGGCTTCAGGTATTGTATGGGAATTTGCGGAATGGGCGGCAGACATGCTCTTGGGTATGAATTTTCAGTTGTGCCTGGAGGATACCATGATGGATTTACTTGTTGATAC
>JAYEGV010000080.1:0-9922 GCA_034659235.1 Methanobacteriota archaeon | reverse complement strand
ACATGGGAGATCGGGGAGTTCGGGATCGATCAGGTCTTTGGTACGCATGAACAGAGGGATCTGTATGACACGATGACCGATCTTATCGCAGACACCATAGCAGGAGTTATTGTTGCTGTTTCAGGCGGATATTTAATAAAGAGCGGAAAGTTCCAGAAGAGAATCGAGGTCATCGATGAAAGTGTGGATGAGGTGATCGGCAGGAGTTGAATTTCCCAGAAACTACCCATCCAACCTCCGGTACACCTTCACTGTATCATCCGCTATCCGGTCCCAGTTATACTTCGTCTCAACCAGCTTCTTGCCGTTCTCTCCCATCTTCTTTGTTGAATCGAGATCGCCCATCGAGTAGTTGATGCACCATGCAATCGACTCCGGGTTTTTGTATCCGGTTATCCCGTTTGAGAAGTTATCGATCAGGTGCACGGCATCGGTTGCGACCACAGGTTTTCTGGCGTCCCATGCTTCCAGTACCACGATTCCGAACGGCTCATTACGGCTCGGAACACAGGCAAGGTCGCACGAGTTCATGCATTGAGAAAGCGCCTCATCAGATACACGCCCGAGGAACCTACACGCGTCCCGCACACCCAGTTCTGATGAGCGGTGCTCGCAGTACGGTCGCATCCCACCGTCTCCGATGAAGACGAACTTGGTATCCCACCTGTTGTTGAGTATCTCTGGTATGGCATTGACGAGCATATCCGCTCCCTTCTGGTGGCTCATGCGCCCTGTGAAGAGCACTACCGGCGCATACGGATGTATGCCAAACCGCTTCTTGACAGCGCCCGCATCCACATCCTTCTCGATCTTACCAGGATTGATTCCATTCGGAATCACACTGATCTTGTAGTCTGGGAGCTGGTAGAGCTGCTGCACCTCTTCCTTGAACTGGTCTGTTGTGATGATCGTTTCTTTTGCTTCGTATCCTCCAAGCCATTCCCTGTGCGATATCTCACGCGCTTCCCACCAGTAACCCTGCTGGTTACCGTTCCTGCCCCATTCGGTGCTGTGGTATGTAACCACAAACTGCTTACCGTACTCCTGCTTGATCCGGGTCAGCGCATTCACAGGATGCCAGTCGTGTCCATGAAGTACATCAAATTCACCGAACTCTCGCTGTACTGACCCAAACCGGTCGCACATTGCATTGCACATCTGATCCATCTGGTGGACGATTCCACCCGACGGATTGTACCTGCACCGCTGGTAATGCACTCCGTTTATCTCGTCGTAGTCGCGCATCCATCCGCTCTGCGTAAAGATGTGCACTTCGTGTCCTTTTTCCGAGAGCGTCTCTGCGAGCTCTGTTACATGCGGCGAAATGCCGCCTACGGTCACAGAGTGTAAACTCTCCCATGAGAACATTCCGATTCGTAATGTTTCCATTATACACCACCTCAAAAACTGTATGTTACCGATATCTTTATTAACGATAAAGCTTTCGGTCAGAAGAACTTCATATTTTGTATGAAATATTGTTATAAATCTCTACAAATATCTAATTATTTCTTTTTCCAAGCCACAAACAAACGTGAAAGCAAGCATCCCTAAAATTAGGTGATGTCCTACAAACCGTGGCTTATTTAAACCCAAAATTTAAAGAATGTAGCCTCCAATAACGAATCGCAGAAAAAAAATTGAAAAATATAATCAATCGCAGATGAACGTAGATTTGTTGATTGGGCATCTGCGTTTATCTGCGTGCATCTGCGGCTATTCAGAAGTCATAAAATTTAGGTAACTACTCAGGTATGTTGATTGGTCGCCCGATTGCGATCCTGTGCTTTCTGGCAAGAAAAATAACCGCAGAGAAACGCAGAGTAGTTAACCGCTTATTTTCCCTCTGCGCCTCTCTGCGTACTCTGCGGTTAAATTCCCTGTTTGGCTCAGGTTGTGTTCCGGGTCAAGCAGTGCCGATATAGCGAAGTCGCATGATCGTGTTTTATGTACCTGAGTAGTTACAAATTTAGGACACTACCTAAAATCATTGCCCAGCATGTGCCTGCTCCCATTCCTCGAGCGGCACCGAGAACTTGCGCTCAACGATCTCCCGATGCACATTGTTGTAACTGCAAAACGATATTACCCTGCCATCCGGAGTTGCATAATGGATGCCGCAGCGCTGCACCCGCTCAAGATCGATGTTGTACAGATCCTGAAAGTGCATGATCCCAAGAAACAGGGTTTTCCGGTGAAACTCTTTTATGACATCTTCCGTACCTTTACCAAGTGCGTTGATGAGTAGTTTTTTCACATCCACGCTCTTTGGCGCCTTTTTTGCATCAATAAAATGCGTGATATGCGATACAATACCTGCAGTGACATACAGTTTGTTGATCGTCTTATGATCGTGCGTTTCAGCAACCTCGCCCAGATATTCGAGCAATCCCTCAACATCGATGAACCGCGTGATCGGGATATACTTATCATCCTCTAAATAGACATAAGTACCTGCACCGCAGTGAGGGTGCATCGTGAACTTCACCTGCGGCTCCCCTTTCTTGACCTCGCCGAAGTTTGATATCGGAACCACGAATGGAACAGCATAGAAATCATCTCTCGTAATCTCTCCATCGGTCTGCTCTTCGATACATTTGAATGCGTCCGGAATTGTGAATCTCCATTTTTCACGATCCTCCTGATTGATTCTCCCTGCAAAAGAGACTGGCTGCATGTTAACACCCTTGACCACATCAAGATTCTGTGATGCAAACCGTATAATGTCGCCGATCTGATCATCATTTACACCTTTGATCAGGGTTGGCACAAGGACTATACTCTTGATTCCTGCCTCTCTGCAGTTCTCAATCACGCGCAGTTTTGTTGGCAGCGCATTGAATCCACGGATATGGAGGTATGACTCAGGGATCATGCCATCAAACTGGAGATACACGGTATGCAGCCCAGCCTCCACGAGTTCTCTGCAGTACTCGACACTGTTTGCGAGATGGAGACCGTTTGTTGCGATCTGGATCTGTATAAAATTAAGATTGCGCGCCATTCTGATGATTGCTGGCAGATCATCCCTGACCGTTGGTTCGCCGCCTGAAAACTGGATTGCCCAGTTGCGTACAGGCTTCTCTCTGATCAGCATCTCCATCATCCCCCGGATCTGCTCGATCGATGGCTCGTAGACATAACCGGTGGCTGCTGCATTTGCGAAACAGACCGGACACCGCTGGTTGCACCGGTTCGTAACATCGATCAGTGATAGAACCGTTGTGGTCTTGTGTTCGGAACAGAGCCCGCAATCATAAGGGCAGCCCTTATCCCCTTCGGTCATCGGATTATCGACCCCGGTTCCATCATGCCGGAACTGTGCAAATCTCTTGTACAGCGCGGCATCAGACCAGTACACATCCCTGAATGTGCCGTGTTCCGGGCAGGTCTTTTTGAGACGCACCTGCCCGTTCTCTTCATACACGGTTGCATCAATCACTTTCTTACATTCAGGGCACAGTGATTTTGTTTGCATGATATCACTCTCACCGACGTTGATCGATTGTATCACGAACCAACAAGTGTTAAATAGGTTTCTATTGGTTCGGGTGGATTGTTTGTGAGGTGGTCGTGGATGTGTGATTTCAAAAGGACGGTTAATGCCCGCCCCCAACCAGAGTGACCAGTACCACAACGAGAATTCCGAGAACGATCATCTTTACGACGGATATGATAACGCTCTGCCCTGAAAGCTTCCCTGAATAGATTCCAAGTGTCACCAGTGCAGCAAGGCTTGCTACAATCGAGATCCAAAGCGCATTCGATGTGAAGACAACGAACGGCAGGATCGGTATCAATGAGCCTACAAAACTCGAACCCCCATGCGTAATCGAGTCAAGATATATCTTTCGTCTGATTCTTGCTTCGATCTTTGTACCTGTTAATCTGCGGAGAATTGGTCTCTCTTTCTCAGCGAGTTTTGCATACTCAACCGTGCTCTCTGCCAGATACGAGCCGATACCATTCGTTATCGCAAGCGCTATCGCAACTCCGATGCCAACATGCACGACTCCTTCATAACTCGTGCCTGCGGTTGATGCTCCGATGACACCTCCGAGCACCGCAAGAATGCCGTCGATGCTGCCAAGGATGACATATCTCCCCTGTTCCGCTTTGCTCATGCCACTTTCGATTCGCGTAATTTTATCAATGCGAATATACAATAATTTATAATATCTCTATATTCTGACTCAATACCCTCAGAAACCTTTGGAGGTTCTTTTGACTCTTCTAAACTGCGTATTCTGTATGCTTTAACGATTATCTGGTCTGTTATCGACGGAAGCCTCATTTTCCTCCACGAATCTCCATAATCTACATTTTTTGCGATCATCAGCTCTCTTAATTCCTTGAGAACCGTATCATATTCGTTGATCGTGTCTGTTTCCTGTAGCATGATATCACCTGTATCTCGATCACCATCGAGTGCAATCACAGGTATATGTATCCTCGCTCTATCAAAACGATTATCATCAAAATGTTTATCCATTGTCACGAAAAGAGCGAAGATGAATGAAGATCGGTGTCATTGCGATCCAGGGAAATGTGGCAGAACATGTGCATGCACTGGAACGCACGTTTGCAGAGCTGGGTGAACATGGCGAGATCATCCGGATAAAACAGAGCGGACTTGTTCCGGATTGCGATGCCATCGTGCTGCCAGGTGGAGAGAGTACAACGCTTGCCAGATTGATATGGCGGGAGGGCATCGCAACCGAGATCCAGTCTGCGGTTAGATCAGGTGTGCCGGTACTTGGCACCTGCGCGGGTCTTGTACTCCTTGCAAAAGATGGCGATGATCAGATAACACGAACAAAACAGCATCTGCTTGGTCTAATGGATATTGAGGTCAAAAGAAACGCATTCGGAAGGCAATACGACTCCTTTGAGACGTCAATTGATATCCCGGTCATCGGGGATGCATTTCCTGCGGTCTTCATCCGTGCGCCTGCAATCGTTCGGTATGGTGAGGATGTTTCTGCGCTTGCGCGATTTGGAGAATATGTGGTCGCCGCGCAGCAGGATAACATGCTCGCGCTCGCATTCCATCCTGAGATGGTGCCGGATACAAGACTGCATCATTATTTTATGAATATGATTTAAAAACCAGCGCAATCCTTATCTCAACCGCAGCAATACCAGTACAACGAGATGATTGTTATGGAGAGTAAAGTGTACAAAAAAATCCTGATCGCAACCGACGGATCAGATAACACCAGAAAAGCGATTGAATATGGAATTGAACTCGCCCGCATCGCAGATGCAGATGTTTACGCTGTATACGTGCTCGATGCAGGCGCGTTTGCTGCTCTGCCGATGGATGCTGCATGGGAGAGTATGTATGAACTGCTGCGCACAGAAGGTAACGAGGCTCTGAAATACGTGGAAGATGCGGGAAAGGAGTCCGGTGTATCGGTTGAAAGCGTCATTCTGGATGGGCATCCTGCGCATGAGATCATTGATTATGCAAAGGAGAACGAGATTGATCTGATCGTGATGGGTACGCTTGGCAGGACCGGACTCGACCGAATCCTTCTTGGAAGCGTCGCCAGCAAGGTCGTCCACACCTCGGACATTCCGGTGATGGTCATTCGCGCCGATTAGTGCCTCTGAAGACGCTGCAAAATGGCTTCTGAGAGTTGTTTCTTGAGTCTCATATACTCAACATCTGAAAGTCCGATCTGATCGAGCACAGCATCACGCATAAAGCACGGTTTCGTTAATTTGCAGCACCATATCAATGTTCCAAAGCATGTGTAATCCCCGAGTTCAAGCGGTGTCCCGCGTGAGAGTTCTACCTTCATATCTGCGAACTCCTGTGGCGTTATCCCGTATCTGCGGAGCACTCCTTGAAGTGCACACTGCTTGACAGGCAGACAGCAGAAAGCAAGTGCTCGATCATCTCCTCCGCTGCAGATGTGCTTTGGTGCATTGTACCAGCCTGTTTGATCCTGAAACATGCTCACGGATTGAACAAGGCTTTTTATTATCCCCTGATTCTTTAACACGGCTCTTGCAAGCGAGACCATATCTGCGCCGTATCCAAACATATCCTTTGCGCTTTTGAAATCCACTACCGAATTATTGCCGATGATAAACAGATCGGTGGCATTTCTCGTCGCCTTGATCGCATGATAGTCAGCGCCTGCTCCGGGTTTCATGGCATCGATATGAAGTATATCAGCGCCTGCCTGTTCGATTTCCATTGCCAGTTCAGAATCATCGACGATTCCGGATCTGGTCTTTATGGATAAAACAACCCCGGTCTTCTTGATTCTCGAGATAATCGATCTCAGTTTCCCTAAATCGTAAAGAAGCGATTCGCCCACACCTATATCCACCATCTCCGGCTGTCTGCAATGAGCATCGATCTCGAGAATCGAACCGTACTCCTTTGCGAGAAGTGCTGCCTCTATGAGTGGCGAAATCTCTGTACTGCGGACATTGAGTGCGATAACCGGAGGATCTTCAATCCCTTTCAAACGTTCCAGTTCAGAGCGCAGATGTTCGATCGGTTCCGGTGTTATGAATTCAGCACGCCCACGCTCTCTGATTTTTATTGCTGCCTCATTCGTTGCGCAATCCAGATTATACCCCCCAATTACTGCAAGCCCCGCGCTAGTGGCAACATCCCTGACAAAATCGAGGTTTACGATGCCAGCCATCGGCGCAAGCGCAATCGGATTTTTGATGTGTGTGTAGCCAATGTGTATATCAAACTCGGTCAAAGAAATGCCTCTGTCTGTTGATATCAAAAGAGATGTAATCAAGGTTACGGTACCGCCGTCACCATAGATTTATTAATGAACGGTTCCAAGAACCGACATACCCCGCGGGGGTTGCCCAGCCAGGTCAAAGGCGCAGGGTTGAGGGCCCTGTCTCGCAGGAGTCCGTGGGTTCGAATCCCACCCCCCGCACTATCAAGTATAGCTATACACTAAATATCTTTGAGAATATGAGGCGCACATAGCCTGCATAAGGTATGCGAAAACGCGCAACACCGATCACCCATTCCTCACGCACTGGTTCGGTGCAGATATTGTATTGATCAATGGCATTATTGTGGTCGCCTTTCGTGATATATCCGGCATGTGGTGCAATCGGACCACCGTTCCACATCGGTTCACCTGCATTTACATGGTACATTGCGCGATGGATGATCGGCGTCCTGTCATTACGCCCATAAGGTCTATATAAAATTACGTTGCCAAAATTTCCAAATGATCTGTATCCATCAATCTCACCTTCATGATATGTAACGATCTCGGTGCGTGACATGCTCTGGATGAACACGATATCCCCAATGTTCATGTGTGGTATCATGCTTCCTGATTCGATCGCCCGCATCGGTGTCCATGTTCCGAAGACGATCTGGGACAGGATTGCAAATACCACAATGATCTTGGCGACCGATAGGATATCGCGTAAGATCCCAGCCAGCGGGTTATCACTCTGATAAAATTCTTTTACCTGCTCGAAACGTTCAGACATAACTATAAAAAAGGCAGACATGATACATAAAACTTATTCACCACCGATGTGATCAATGGGTTTAAATAATGGCAGACAGGAGGATGGAACAACGATGTCATGACCACGATCACAGTATCGAATGCGTGCAGTGCCATCCCGAACATGGTGCAACAATTGCATGTACCGGCTGCCACACTCGATCCGGCTCACGGGATGCAATGCGCAGAGTGCCATTGTTCAATGCATGATCTTGGTACGGGGTCGTAGATTCACAATCTAGATCTCAAACGATACACCAGCATCAAGACAAATACTGCAGCAATAGCCTCAAATCCCGGAGATCCCTCGGACTTTTTTGCATCTTCTTTTTGATCCGTATCAACACCCGTTGATTCCGCCCTGCCTTCACCCTTGACACGCACCTCAATGGTTTCCCATGTATGCGGGTCTATTGATGATTCATCTGCAATCTCAAAGCGGTATGTGCCAGGTGCGATATCCCTGCTCGCAGCAATGGTGATGCGATACGTCATTGTTTCGTTCGTGTTGATCAATTTTGTTTCATCGCTGTCAACGATCGATATGTCATTCGGAAGCGACCGGCTAATTATATCCACGTCGGCATACTGAACTCCGAAGTTCCTGATCGTTACATCAAAGAATGTCTGCGATCCAGGTTCAATATCGATTGCGGAAGGCGTGTCGATGAACCTGAAAAGATCATCGGCACGGGTTTCTGCATAACAACATGGGATTGATACGATGATTATGATGCTGATTCCAAGTAGTAGGGTTCTGTTTATATGATCACCTCTTACTTCTTCTGTAGTTTTCTATGGTTACTGTGGTTATACATAATGATTGTTATCTGTGAAGTAGTATTCGGAAGTATGATCTCAGTTGGCTCAGTGGTTGCAATTTCTTCATTTTCTGGGACTGATATGTCTTAGCCGATGCCTCGTCGATGTTCTCACCCCTACTATAGTAATGCCCACAATCTCGTCATGTTCTTCATCGTACCTCGTGATGATACCATTGCCCATATCCATACCAACGGCTGGTCTTGGTGTTCCAAAACTTATGTACAGAACGTCAGCTTTACTATCATAATCCAATTCCATACTTTTCTTTCCGGTAATCCTTTTTAAAGCAGTTCCTCCTTCTGCAATATCTCAAACACTTCTTTCAGAAACTCCGATGGTGTAACCTCTCTCGCACCTTCCTGACTCGTATCATGTTCCAGAGGATTCTGATATGGATGTCTGTGCCACTCGCCTCCAACCGAGTCTCTTCCATATAATCGTCTATTCCACCCAACTAGAACGTAATTGGATGTGTTCGACTTTTGATGATGATAGAACTAAACGAAGATGGTCGGAGAAATTTCCAATCGCATTTTAATTGCGTTTATGGTTCTTGCAAGAATGTCGACCTTCAGTGAATATTCAGCAGATGCGGACTCAACACATTCGATGAATTCGTTGAGATTCATATATATTTCTCTATGTTTTGAATCTCTTTTTTGATTGTCACAATCCCGTCGATTGCCAGTTCCCAATCGCAATAGTCCTCTTCGACCTCAAACGAATAGTTTTCTTTTTTAACTACTTCATTTCTTTTGAATTCCTCAAAACTCATGCCATATTTTTTAGCAAGTTTTTTTTCAATTAGTTTATATTCCAGTAGCTGCCTTTTTAGTTCATTGGTGATCAATTTAATTGTGCCCTCTCTCGGCGTTGTTTTAAGGATATTGGTATATACTGTCTTGAATTCGGATGGCAAATTTACTACAACGGGCATCAACATCACCAGATCTTTTTTTGGTATGAGGAGTTATAAATGTTCTTCTCATTGAGTTACGTATTCATTGTATAAATACAAGAAAATCAGCGAATGTCGCTTGTTTTAAACTTCTCCGTAGCTGTAGGCTCCATAATATCGTATCATTTTGAAATTTCTATCAGGAATGTGCTGGATCAATGCTCTAATGAACTCACGCACCGTCATCGTCACAAAATGCCTCTTGCCATCATGATCCCCGTACCAGAATGTGACCGTTTTTCCGTCGTATCGGTGTAACCGTGTGTTTGCAACTGCCGGATATCGGATATATCTGGCTACATATCGTGTTATCCTCTTTTTGTTCGTGATTCTGGCTTCTTTTGGTAGATATACCTAGAATCCCTCACGATACTTCTTGAAAAGTTGGTCTATGAGCATCGAAAATACCATGTTCTTTGGAAGTGCTGCTTTGAACATCGTCAAGCACCTGATATTGCCATGTTCTCCGCATGATATTGAAAGGAATGTATTTTTGATGGATGAAGTCACCACGTCTGTCGAATCCGCCTTCGGTCACAAGTATGTGAAGATGCGGGGTAACAACTCACCTTTGAGAAGTTGATCTGTTTTTAGCCTTTCCGTTGGGTGACACTTCAAGTTTTTT
>JAYEGV010000079.1:0-2232 GCA_034659235.1 Methanobacteriota archaeon | reverse complement strand
CAACCGTGAAATGCGGTTTAACAGACATGGAAAAAACAAAACAATAAAGGAGGTATATAGACATGAATAAGAATGTAATATTACCGATAGTCGCGCTCATGATACTTGCTATGGTCGGTGCTGCGAGTGCGGCTGAGGTGACGACGGTGGATAAGGTTGAGATACGTGGCAATGTCATAAATATGTCGGCGGCACAGGTCGATGATATCGAATGGAATTGCACCACTTTCGCTGCTTTCTGGTATGATATAGATGACAATCTGATGACCGAGAACCTCACGATCCCTGCTGGTACGTTAGATGGTACTATTGGTGCCCAGGATCGAGAGATCGACGAGAACGCCTTGATCTATATGACACACCCAGAGTATCAGACGTACGAGCTTTATGAGAACGAAGGCTTGGTTGTGGAAGGCGACTCAGCACTGTTGTCAAGCGGATACTACCTTGAAGGCTGGCTGTCAGAGAAGTATGTCGCAGTCAACGACAATGCAGACAAACTCGCGAAACTCTTGGTTGAGTTCGAGGATGACGACAAAAAGACCCTGGCAACAGGTGAGGCATGGGATCTTGGTGGAGGATTCACTCTTACAGCTAACCAGATCGATCTCGAAGGAGAGAAGTGCTGGCTGACACTTGCGAAGGATGGCAAGGAACTGGATAACGAGGTCGTCTCAACCGGGGCAGCAGCTCCGGACAAGAACGATTCGGTGTACACATACACAGCGGACATTGCCAATGAAGATGATATTCCAGTATTCTCCTGCCTTGTTGATGCTGTGTTCAGAGGAACCGACACCAACATCGTGCAGGTGATGTATGTCTTCCTGATGGATAATGATGTTCTGGAGATCGAGACTAGTGACTCATACGGTGCCATGGAAGTGATGACCGCAAGCGCGAATCAGATCGTTCTCAGAAACGACGAGACCACCCTTGATCTGGATGCAGATACTATCGAGCACATCATGGGCAATATGTACTTCAAGACCGCAGATAATGATGGCCCAGGAGAGGATGGTGCACTCAGGTTCTACCCGTACGTCGAGTACACTGAGCCAGGCACTTATGAGGTTCGCGGCAATGTCATAAATATGTCGGCGGCACAGGTCGATGATATCGAATGGAATTGCACCACTTTCGCTGCTTTCTGGTATGATATAGATGACAATCTGATGACCGAGAACCTCACGATCCCTGCTGGTACGTTAGATGGTACTATTGGTGCCCAGGATCGAGAGATCGACGAGAACGCCTTGATCTATATGACACACCCAGAGTATCAGACGTACGAGCTTTATGAGAACGAAGGCTTGGTTGTGGAAGGCGACTCAGCACTGTTGTCAAGCGGATACTACCTTGAAGGCTGGCTGTCAGAGAAGTATGTCGCAGTCAACGACAATGCAGACAAACTCGCGAAACTCTTGGTTGAGTTCGAGGATGACGACAAAAAGACCCTGGCAACAGGTGAGGCATGGGATCTTGGTGGAGGATTCACTCTTACAGCTAACCAGATCGATCTCGAAGGAGAGAAGTGCTGGCTGACACTTGCGAAGGATGGCAAGGAACTGGATAACGAGGTCGTCTCAACCGGGGCAGCAGCTCCGGACAAGAACGATTCGGTGTACACATACACAGCGGACATTGCCAATGAAGATGATATTCCAGTATTCTCCTGCCTTGTTGATGCTGTGTTCAGAGGAACCGACACCAACATCGTGCAGGTGATGTATGTCTTCCTGATGGATAATGATGTTCTGGAGATCGAGACTAGTGACTCATACGGTGCCATGGAAGTGATGACCGCAAGCGCGAATCAGATCGTTCTCAGAAACGACGAGACCACCCTTGATCTGGATGCAGATACTATCGAGCACATCATGGGCAATATGTACTTCAAGACCGCAGATAATGATGGCCCAGGAGAGGATGGTGCACTCAGGTTCTACCCGTACGTCGAGTACACCATCGGCGGTGTCGCACCAGCAGAGCCTGAGGAGACCCCCGAGGAAGAACCAGAGGTTGAGCCGACTCCAGCCGTGAACGTGACCCCAGCAGTAGAGGGGACACCTGGAGTTCCGGCAGAGGGTGAAGTCGTACCTACCGCTGAGGAGACCGTTCCAGTGACCGAGGAGACCGTACCCGAGGCTGAGGAGACTCCCAAGAAGAAGGTTCCGGGCTTCGAGGCTGTCTTCGCAATCGCAGGGCTGCTTGCGATAGCGTATCTCGTGC
>JAYEGV010000078.1:0-2267 GCA_034659235.1 Methanobacteriota archaeon | reverse complement strand
ATATCCAAAACCGTACTTGATCGCAACGTTTGTGAGCGTTCGGTATCTGTGAATCTGCCTTTTACTGATTCTCCGCATCATCACGCGTTGATCTGTCGTGAGAGTACATAATGCTTGGCGGTGCAGGGGGCTGTCAATTACGTGGTGTCGTCGTATCCTCTTTGTGGTGTGGTCTAATACGCTCAAATATCGTATGAAATCTCTTGAATAAATCTCGTGTTAACTGTACCGTGTGGTGCAGGACGTCTGGCGGGTTCGAGAGACGATCTGATGCGAGTTTGCGGGTTGATGAGACACGCCCTTGAGGCGGATATGGAGAAATGGTGGAGGTGTGTTGCAACTTTCGGTCAATTGACCGTTTGTTTGTAAACTCGTAATGAGCAAAATGTATATACATATCTATCGTATATACTGTAAATGGGGGCTAACAAATGGGCTTAGAACATACTGCGAAATACGACTCTGATGTAATCCAGAAATATGCGGATGAATTGGAGGATCGGGCACACCAGTTGGATCAAAAGGCAGAAAGAATGATGACAGTATATGTAATATTAGGTGTGTTAATAGGTTTCGGCATCGCTGCTTCACAAACGACCAATTTTGTGCATGTACTGGCAACAGTGGGGTTTGGTGGATTCATAGGTGGTGCGATTGCAGATGGACGCGTGATGAAACTACGTATACAAGCATTTCAGATTAGATTGCAGGCACAGACCGCACTGTGCCAGTTACAGATTGAGAAAAACACGAGAAATTGGAACATCGATGTCGTGAAGCGCGATAATCGATGATAGGGGTCGATATATTGTGTATGGATACCGTAAATAAAATAAAAAGAAAATAATAAAAATGAAGAAAGTTGTGTTTGGGATATTAATTGCAGTTGCATTGATGGTGAGCGTTATTGGGTCAGGGTGTGTTGGACTTGGAAATTCAGTAGATGTTGGCTTTTTGAATGGCTATTATAAACAGTATGATTATGTTACGTCGTGGGATATAATAGAGATGGAAATGTTTTTGGAAACGCTAGTATACACGGTTGATCTGCATTTTGTACATGGGAAGACTGTTAGATTACATCGCGTGGTATCCATAGACACAATTGATTAAAATCAAGGGAATTATAAGTAGTCTTTGAACCCAGAAAATACGTTTTACAAGCGTAAAAATCAACAAACTACCAGGAACGTCTTTAAATCCATCACAATAACGGAGTAGGGCTTTCAATAGATAGGGGGAATTGAAACCAAAAGGAAAATAGAGATGATAACAAATGGTTGAACATGCAGACATCATTCAAAGAGTCTTTGAGAAGAAAGAAGAGATTCGTAAATCCACACAACGTATTATGGATATAGCAGTAGATTACGAGTCTATATACAGGGAAGAGAATGTCAAACAAATTAAAAATGAAATTAATACTATACTCTCCTGTGTAGCAGAATTAAAGCCTTATGAACCGTTTTTCATAAAGGGTGGGATTTCTGACATAATAAAAGGTGGAAAGAAAGTTATTCTTTTCCTTAATTTCGAGATGGTCACTCCTTTATGGTTGGATCTTTTTTGTGCTGCTGTCAACTCGATAAAGATAAAACCAACAAAAAGAAGCGTGAAAGTCGTAGTTGGGGGAAGTTTAGGAAGATTAAAAATGTTGATATCTAAAGAAGTAAGTAATTTCTGATTTAAATATTTATACATCTTCCAAAGAATGTCCTTTGCAATTCATTGTAGCATGGAGTGGTTGGGGCTTTTAGATGCAGTGACAGCCTCCGGTGCAGAATGTAGATGTAAATCGCCCGCGGGTCCACCCGTCCGAATCTGCCCATCTGGCGCCTCCAGCCCCCGCAGCGCTTCCTCGACCGCATCCAGGGTCAGATATTCCCCCGTTCTCGAGAACCGTGGTCTCCTGCATTCGTTTCAGTCGGTCTACATTCTCGATGTCCGCATCCCGCACCACATAATTGGCGGATGCGAGTCTCGGGCTTTCTGATATGCCGTGCAGATTGATGGGTCTCATACAGGTCATCTCTTCTGTCCTTTCGTGAAGTTTTATATATTGCATGTCACTCTCCCATATTTCACCTATGACAGCCTGACAGCCCTGCACGACCACGGATTTAAGCATGCATTCTAATAAAATGGTAACAACTCACGTTTTAGAAAATTTCCTACATTTTTTAAACTTCTCCCACAAAGAAGCATACTTCAATTCGACTTTTAAAATTATCTGCATTTTCTCATGGGCAAAATCAAAGTATTGGAAT
>JAYEGV010000077.1:0-2291 GCA_034659235.1 Methanobacteriota archaeon | reverse complement strand
TAGCTTCCGCCAGGGCTGGAAGGAAGCGATGTCAGACGAAATACGACCGGTATCTGAATTGTGGGATGGCATCGATGCCGGGTGAGCCAGCCGAACCTGTGCAGGTTGAGTTTACCCCGGAATTCAAGCGTAACCTGCGAGTGCTTGCCAGGAAATACCGGCACATTCTATCGGCTGGACAACGTGCCGATCTACTTCGAGCCGTTCACAGAATTGCCGTTTGAGTTCACCAAGAGCAACGAGGATACTTTAAGGCAGCTCTTTGCAAAGATCAAGCAGATGTCATAGACAAGGAGGAACATGAACAACGATCAAGACGTTTTGCACTGCCTGTTATGTCAGATTAGACATGAATTAGGAGATTCTCTTTCCGATGTGACGGTTGAGGATGTTAGAATCGGATTGGAGTATACTGGTGTGCGGCTCTCAGGAGAATGCGGTGGTGTGGCTTTCACACCAGTATCCAAATCTTCAGAATGTCCTGTTCTTCACAACGCTGGCAGACTTGTAGGAAAATCCGTATCAGATATTCTACAGATGTCGTTATCAAAAAACCTTCTCGAATCAGTCATCGGAGTGGCAGCTATAAACGCATTAGCCCAGAGGATATGCGAGCTAAAACCCGAAACGTACGTATTTTCCAAAGTTGATGTTCTTGATCTCATCAACGCCGGGGACAATGTATCGATGATCGGCTATTTCAAACCGCTGGTTCCAAAGATTCTAAGGAAGACAAATAGCTTTTACGTAATCGAGAAGAAAGATATTCTTGATAAAAGGGTTACCATGGTCTCATTTGAAGAAGCATCCTCGATACTACCTATATCTGATGTTATACTCATAAGCGCCAGTACTCTTGTTAACAAAACAATAGATGATCTGTTGAGACTTAACAGGTGCGCCAGAGAAGTTGTTCTGCTTGGTCCTACTGCAAGCATGATGCCACAGCCCTTTTTTGAGAAGGGTGTTACAGCTGTTATGGGAACGAGGATAACTGATGTGGAGAAGATGCTGAAGGTCGTTAGTGAAGCTGGAGGGACAAGGCAGCTACTGGCAAGTTGTGGGGAGAAGGTTGCCTTCATAAGAAGGGACTGGGAGAATCGCTAGCGAAATCATGGGAGATGTTATGTCATCCGGTGTTAGCAAATGTTTCGAAGTTGCTTAATTCTGAGTCTCGTGTTCTGTCGCTTCTGGTTTCGGATATCCGGAAGAATAAGAGTCAGAACCTAAACACCCACCCAGAAAGAAGTCGTCGCAACCGATGCAGATTGCCCCAAAGAAGGCATATTTGGTAACAACACAATTGCTCAGACGGCACTGCTGAAATCGAAACTCGGAAGCATCTATGGTATAAGGCGCGAGCAACGCTCAGACGATGGAGCAGGAGAGAATACGAAAGCAAGAAGGTGGAAAAGCTCATCGGTAAGATAGAAAACGGCTTTCTGGTACTGGTTCACGTTTGTTCTTCATCCGGGAGTGGAGCCGAGCAATGACAGAGCAGAAAGGGCTACTATCGCGAGCATGTTGGGAAGCGTTAGATCGTAGAGACTACTTGCGTAATGGAAAGGGACGTCAATTCATGAGCGGATCATGACCGTGCTGGCGACGTGGGCGCAGCAGGGACTTAACAGACTCCAGATGATGAGGGCGAGGCTGAGTGGCTAAACACGTACAGTAATCCGTCATATTCTGCATATAAATTGACCTTTCCTTTCCGTGCCTCATCAGAAACATCCCTGAATCTCATCTGCCCGTGAGGAGTTTAAAAAAGAAAAAAAAGGGTTTGGTCAGGATTTTTACTCCTTTAGTATCAGTACCTCTGTCGCTTTTATCACCGCTTTCACCTGATCGCCTTCTTTTAGATCAAGATCTTCCACTGCCTCTCTTGTTAGCATCGAGGTTATGATCGTGGGCTTTGAGATCTCAATTTTTACAGTAGAGGCAACCTCACCCTTCTCTATCTCTTTCACAACACCTTCAATCTTATTCCTTGCGCTTATTGGCATTTTTAACACCTCATTCAGGTTCTGCAATCCCTGTTGTGATTACAGGATGCATCATATCGGGATATGCTGTGATAAATGTGTCGATCGATCCTTGCCAATTTCATGCAGGATGCTCAAGTCAATCATTTTAATTTGACTTAATTCTTTTCCAAACGAAATGTATTTATACAGGTTTCATGAACACCATAGAATGGTAACAACTCACGTTTTAGAAAATTTCCTACATTTTTTAAACTTCTCCCACAAAGAAGCATACTTCAATTCGACTTTTAAAATTATCTGCAT
>JAYEGV010000076.1:0-12099 GCA_034659235.1 Methanobacteriota archaeon | reverse complement strand
CGTGCTCTGCGGTAAAATTTAAGGATATAGTGATTTCACTGGATTTTCCGATTGTGCCCCAATCGAGTTCATATAGAAGCGCATAAAAAGATCGAATGATGATTACAACCAATCAACCCTGCCGCATAGAAGGTGAGAATTGATGCCTATAAAGTCCACGCTCAGACGCAGCACACGCGGAATGATCAACATCGATCCGATACAGCGCGGCGGCATCCTGACCCCTGAAGCGAGGCAGGCACTCGTGGAATGGGGCGATGGATACTCTATATGCGATTTCTGCCCTGGCAATCTCGAACAGATCAAGAAACCACCGATCCACGATTTTATATATAATGACCTGCCAGCATTTCTCGGCACCGATCATGCGAGGGTTATGAATGGTGCACGAGAGGGGATATTTGCTGTGATGCACGCGCTTGCGGAAAAGAACGGATATGTGGTGCTGGACGGGAATGCACATTACACCTGCTTTATTGCGGCAGAGCGCGCAGGACTTGGTATAGCTGTCGTTCCGAGATCGTCGGATCGACCGCTCTACCGGATCGATCCAGAGGGGTATGCAGATGTGCTTGAAGATAAACTAAATTCAGGAGAAAAGGTTGTTCTGGCTATTCTGACGTATCCTGATGGGAATTATGGGAATATAGTGAATGCAAAGAGAGTATCATCGATCTGCAATGAATATGAGGTACCGCTGCTTCTGAATGGCGCTTATGCAGTCGGGCGCATGCCAGTTAATGCAAAGGATCTTGGCGTTGATTTCATCGTTGGCAGCGGGCACAAATCGATGGCAGCATGTGGGCCAGTCGGCGTACTTGGAATCAATGAACCATACCAGGATATCGTGCTCAGAACATCCGGATATCACAGGAACAAGGAAATCGAACTTCTCGGATGCACATCACGCGGAGCACCTATCATGACATTGATCGCATCCTTCCCCACAGTCAAAGAGCGGGTGAACGAATGGGATCACGAGGTTGAGAACGCAAGATGGTTTTCAGAACAGATGGAACGTCTCGGCATGATTCAGATGGGTGATAAACCACATAATCATGACCTGATCTTCTTTGAGAGTCCTGTTCTCTATGAAATATCAAAGCATGTGAAGAAAGGCAGGTTCTTTCTGTACAATGAACTTAAGAAGCGAAATATTCATGGAATCAAAGCCGGACTCACAAAATATTTCAAATTAAGCACTTATGGGCTTCCAAAGGATGATCTGCGTTACGTGATCGATGCTTTTGATGACATTATATCAACAATCGGTTGAGATGATGCTTTTGGAAAAGATACATGACTACTGAAGCGCAAGGTATTTCAATACCGTATCACAAGGGCATAGTAAAGGAATATGGAGTCAACATCCAAAATGAATCTGAAAATCCTGAATAAAACAGATACCGAACTGGAAATGGAGATTGCGGGTGAGACACACACCCTGTTAAACCTGCTGAAAACAATTCTTCTGGAGGATGATGCTGTCGAGATCGCAACGTATGATATCAAATATCTCGGCATCAGTGAACCGATCATGTATGTGCGCACCAGTGACAGGGATCCGGTACAGGTGGTGCGAAATGCACTCCGCAAAATGATCTCGATGTGTGATGAATTCAAGAACACGTTCATCGACCAGACAAGCATTTGAAGATTGAGACAAAGGTTTTATCAATACGCGCATACCAGTGAGAAAATCGATGAGTGAAAGCGAAATCCTTGAACAGATCAAACAGGCAGAATCAGATGCCAAGGCGATGGTCGAGCAGGCTTATTCCGATAAGCGAAAAGCAATTATGGATGCTAGAGCAGAAGCGCGTGAAATTATCGATAACGCAGAGGAGCGCGCCAGGGATCATGCCGATCACCTGCTGGATACCGAGAGAAAGAAGACGTCAGAAGAGCGGCAGGGAATCATAGAGCAGGGAGAGATCGATGCAACCTCACTAAAGGAGACAGCATCCAGGAAGATTGGTGCTGCAGTTGATTTTTTACTTGAAGAATTTGTGAAGGTAGTTCATGCTAAAGCCGAAGCAGATGAGTAAGGTGCTCCTGATCGGGCACAAGGATCTTCTTGAACCAACCATCGAGACACTTCACAATCTGCGTATGCTACACATCGAGGAGTATACGGAAGAGGATTATTTTCATATCGGCAAACCACTCCCTGGCGTGGAGCAGGACTCAAAGAAACTGGTGAAACTGCGTTCGATTGCGACTTTTCTTGGGATGAAGAAACCGTATATCACGCCGACCAGTGCTGAACAATTGTCTTCCGAACTCGAAGAGAAACTCGAAGCGCTCGATCGCGTGGTTTCAGAAAAACTGAAGAGAAAATCAGATATCGATGCGAAATTAAAGGACGTTGAAACAAAGATACATGAGATCGAACCTTTTTCTGGAATTCAGATGAATTTCGATCTATGCTTGGGATATGATTCGCTTTATGTCTTTTCCGGAACGATCAAGAAAGGAAAGGATATTGAAACCGAACTGAAAGGAATTACCAGCGAATATCAGCTCTGTGTCAGCAGCACAGGTGTTATTATACTATTTATTCCAGTTAAATGTAAGGACGAGGTTGCAGACCTGCTGACCGAATATGAGTTTAATGAGGTCAAGATACCGGCGATATCAGGCGTACCAGATGAACTGCTAAGAGAACTCAAGGCTCAACATGATTCGCTCAGGAGAGATCTCGAGACTCTATCCTCTGAGATCGATTTGATTAAAGTTCAGTACGGGGATTTCATTCTTGCAAGCGAGGAATTGTTATCCATCGAAACCCAGAAGAAAGAGGCACCGTTGTTCTTTGCAACATCGGATCATACATTTGCCATCGATGGATGGGTGCCAGATGATCTCTTCGAGACTGTAAAATCACGCGTTGAAGCGGTAACTGATAATCGGGTCCATATCACACGATTGGAAGAAGAGATGACCGATGATGCAAATATCCCGATCGAATACGAGAATCCAGAGGTTGTGAAGCCGCTCGAAGCGGTCATGAATTTATATGCCCGTCCAAGATATCATGAAATAGATCCAACTACCATTATATTCATCACATTTCCGCTATTTTATGGAATGATTCTCGGAGATATCGGATATGCATTGATATTACTGGGACTGTCTTACTATGGCAGATCCAAACTGCATGGAGAAGGGTGGAACTCTCTTTTCACTATCCTGATCTATTGTAACATCTATACGCTGTTCTTTGGGATATTATACGGAGAATTCCTTGGATTCTCGCTTGCAAGCCATGAAGGACATCCTGGATTGATTCCATGGTGGCATACCATTGATCTGTTCCATGCGATGGGCGGAGAGGTTGTTACCTTCCCGATTCATCGAATGCATCTTGTCGTCACCTTGTTGGTCCTGACAATCATCATAGGCGTGATACATGTCAATCTCGGTCTTATCGTTGGATTTGTAAATGTCCTGAAGAAGCACGGCATGAAAGCAGCGATACTCGAAAAGATCAGCTGGATGGTGCTGCAACTCGGCGCATTCCTTATCTTATTCGGAATGATGAATATCATCCCGACCACTATACCTGGTGCATCCATACTGATCCTTTCAGTGATCATGCTGATCGCAGGCGAGGGCGCGACCGCATTAATCGAGATACCATCCATCCTGAGCAACATCCTTTCGTACTCAAGGCTGCTTGCAGTCGGTTTATCATCCATTGGCATCGCATCAGCAGTTAATATCATGTCAGGTATGCTGATGCCGGAAAAAATTGGGATATTTACCGTGTTTGCAAGCGTAGTGTTCATATTCGGACATACGATCAATACGCTACTGAGCATCATCGCCCCAGGACTTCATGCGCTCAGGTTGCAGTACGTAGAATTCTTTGGCAAGTTCTACGAAGGCGGGGGGCGGACATACGATCCATTCGGATACAAACGGGTATATACAGAAGAATAAATATGGAGGAATAAAAAAAATGGCAATAGAAGGTTTAGCAGCTATCGGTGCAGGTCTCGCTGTCGGGCTCGCAGGTCTCGGCTCTGCTATTGCAGAGAAGGATATCGGTTCCGCAGCGGTCGGAGCATTTACAGAGAAAGAGGAACTCTTTGGTAAAGGCTTGATCCTGACAGTCATTCCAGAGACGATCGTAATCTTCGGTTTCGTTATTGCGATCATGATCATGGTGATGTGAAATAACTATGGGACTGGAAAACGTTGTTTCCGATATTCTGAACAGCGCAAAAGCCGATGTATCTGCAATCGAGGCAGAGCGAGATCGCGAGGTATCCTCGATCATCGAGGAGGCAAAGCGCACAGGCGAGCGGATAACAGGCGAGAAGATCGCATCCGCTGAAGACGAAGCAAAGCGTGCCCACAAGCAGGACATCTCTGGCGCGAATCTAGAAGTGAGAAGGATGATGCTGAACACGCGCAAGGAGACACTGGACGAAACATATACTCAGGCACTAAAACGTATCCGTGAACTGGATAGTGAACCGCTGCTGCGGTCGCTGATCAGAGCACACAGCGGCGACGCCACGCGGATATACTCGAACGAGCAGGATCAACCGATCGTTCTGAAGTTATGTGATGAACTGCTTGAAGATCAGCTGACAGAACTTGAATACATAGGTAACATCGACTGTATAGGTGGAATTGTCCTTGAAAACGAGGACGGGACTGTCAGACTGGATTATACATTCGATGCAATCATGGACGAGGTCAGCGAGCGGTCGATGAAACAGGTGTCCAGCATCCTGTTTGAAGCATGATCATTGTCCTCTCGATCGGTGGCTCAGTGCTCGATCACGATCAGAATCAACTCTCCGGATACGCAGAGGTACTTCGGGATCTGGCATCCGACCACACCGTTTTTGTGGTGGTTGGAGGCGGACAGACCGCACGCGATTACATCGGAGCAGCCCGCACGTTCGGTGCAGATGAGGCATGCTGCGACAGGATCGGAATCGAGGTCACCAGATTGAACGCGCGTCTTATGATTGCGGCTCTTGGCAGCGATGCGTATCCGGTTCCACCTGAAACACAAGAAGATGCCACAGTCGCCGCGCTGTCCGGAAGGATCGTTATCATGGGCGGGACCGTGCCAGGACATACAACCGATGCGGTTGCTGTCATCCTCGCTGAATATGCACATGCAGATATCCTGATCAATGCCACCTCCACCGATGGCATATATACCAGAGATCCGAAGAAACATCCGGATGCTGTAAAACTGGATGATATCTCTCCGGAGCGGCTGATTGAGATCATTGCTGATGCAAGGATGGAGGCTGGCGCGAATCTGCCGCTTGATATGCTTGCGGCAAAGTTGATCGAGCGATCAGGGATTCCTGTCATGGTGGTTGATGGGCGTGATCCTGAACATGTTCTTGATGCTGCGCGTGGAGAACGTGTCGGGACGTATGTGCGATAGAGATAAGAGAATATCCGAAACTATGAGATAACAGCGATCGAATCCATTCTTGCGGTTCCTGCTTGAGTCCAGTAACCGCATACTGTGCATATCTGTATATGTCCGCGCATCTCCAGACGGCTTCCGCACTTCGGGCATCTGGTCAATCGTTGATTTATCTGATCCATTGAATTCATCTCCGAATTTTAATCGCTCTATTTCAATTGATCCCCACCCACTCCCCATTCACAGACCCCGTACATGCGCATCCGCATCAAACCAGTCGGGAGGCAATAAATGATCTTAGGATGTGATTTTATGCTTTTGCACAGGGGTACTGTGTAGTTCTTTGGAGTCTACCGCAGGTTTGTACCTGCATCCAGAGAGTGGTTGTTAGGTATACAAATAGCATACCCTATAAAACTTCGGTTTTATACAAAAAACCTAACAAAATTAGATTCCAGAGAGAGTTCGAAGTTATTCAGACAAGAAATTCATATCACGCATCTCAGATAAATACCTGCAGGGCGAACATTACACTCCGCCCCGCACCATGATCAGCCGGTTGATCGCATTTACGAGCGCCTCAACCGATGCCATCACGATATCTTCTCTTGCTGCGCGTGCGCTCACAATCCTGCCGTCATCGTCCTCCACCGCGATCATCACCTCTGCAAGAGCATCAGAGCCTCCTGAGATCGCTTCGAGTTTGAAATCGTGGAGATGAACCTTTGTTCCCTCGCCGAGCAGATTCTGCACCGCATTCAGCGCAGCATCCACAGGACCAACGCCTGTGTTTGCCACCACCTTCACATCTCCAGCCACGCAGGCTTTAACAGACGCAGTTGGCGTGATGATATTTCCTGTCATCACTGTAACCTCCTTCAGATCGATGAACTGCTCTTTCTTGGAGATCTCTCCAAGAATAGACTCGGTTATTGCATACAGGTCTGCATCGGTGACCGGTTTTCCTTTATCTCCAAGTTCCTTGATCCGGTCGAGTATTTCTACAAGTTGAGTTTCGGTTACTGCGAATCCTGCAGATTCGATCGCCTGCTTTACAGCATGTTTTCCAGCATGTTTTCCGAGAACAATCCTGCGCTTGTGCCCGACCATCTCCGGAGTCATCACGCCAGGCTCGAATGTGTCGGTGCGCACGAGCACGCCATGTGTGTGAATGCCTGATTCGTGTGCAAACGCATTCTCACCAACGATCGGCATCAACCTGGAGATTCTTACACCTGTGTACTGCTCAACCATACGTGATGTCTCGAACAGGTATTCGGTATGAATATTCGTTCTTGCGCCATAGATCGTATGCAGAATCATAACAGTCTCTGCAAGATCAGCGTTTCCTGCACGCTCTCCAAGTCCATTGATCGTTACCTGAACCTGATTTGCGCCGGCTTCGATGGCAGCGATGCTGTTTGCAACCGCAAGCCCATAGTCGTTGTGGCAGTGTACATCGATCGGCAGCGCAACCGATTTCCTGACCTCTCTTATCAAGCGGTACATCGCAGACGGCACCATCACACCAACCGTATCAGGAACATTGATGACATCACAGCCAGCTTGCTCAACATCCCTGTGTATGCGTGTCAGATAATCGATATCGGTTCTGGTCGCATCCATCGCAGAGAACATGCATGTTACGCCATGATCCTTGATGTACTGCACCGCATCGACTGCAAGTTGGTAGACCTCTTCTCTGGATTTCTTGATGGTGTGTATCCGCTGGATATCAGAGGTGGAGACAAAGGTATGCACCATATCCACATCGCAGTCGAGACATGCATCGATATCCTGCTTTATCACCCTCGATAGCCCGCATATCTCTGCATTCAGACCGGATTTCACAATTGCGGAGACTGCCTCATTCTCACCAGCAGATGCGATCGGAAAACCTGCTTCGATGACGTCAACGCCGAGTTTATCCAGTTGCTCTGCGATCTGCAGTTTCTGTTCAAGGTCGAGCGATACGCCAGGTGTCTGCTCACCGTCACGCAGCGTGGTATCAAAGATACGCACGGGTTTGCCGCGGAGTTTTTCAGCGCGGTAAAAAACGATCCCTCATATTGGTTTCTGTCATGTAAATCCTCCGGATGTTGATCTGTCCGGTCATGTTATAAAATCTTTGGTTCTTACGCAACCGATAGCCTTATCGTATATAAACCCAACGTGTCAATCATGATTGATTCAACCATCAAGATTGAAAACATCGTTGCATCGATGGCACTCTCTGATCACTTCGATCTCCAGCACATATCATCATCTCTTGAGAATGCCGATTACGATAAGAATAAATTCCCGGGACTTGTGTACCGGATAAAAGACCCGAAAACTGCATTTCTGGTCTTCGGTTCCGGTAAGGCAAACTGCACCGGTGCAAAGAGCATAGACGATGTGGATGCTGCCATAAAAATTCTTTCAGAGGATCTGAGAGGTCTTGGATATTCCATCAACAAGACATCCTACACCATCCAGAATATCGTGGCTGGCGCGGCGCTCGATACGGAACTCGATCTGGATGCCATCGCAATTGGTCTGGGATTCGAGAATGTCGAATATGAACCCGAGGTCTTTCCAGGGCTTGTGTACCGAATTCGTGATCCAAAGGTCGTTGTTCTGATATTCCGCTCCGGGAAACTGGTGATCACCGGTGCAAAAACTCCAGAGGAATGTGAATTTGCCAAGATGCATGTCTGGCAGCAGTTGGACAATCTGGGTCTGGTTTAATGCTTGTATCGGAACTCGAACTTTTTTTGATGGAAGATGTTGGGAAATTTGATCTTTTTCATGATTTACTTCCAGATAAATTAATTAATGCAAAAATTACCGTAAAAGAGGACGGAATACTCGCTGGATTGGAAGAAGCAATCCGGATTTTCGATCATTGCGGAGTTTTATCCTCATGCGAATGGAAGGATGGCGATGCGGTAACCGGTGGAGATACCATCCTCGATCTAAATGGGAGTTCCCGTGCAATCCTGCAGAATGAACGTGTTGCATTGAACTTCCTTGGTAGAATGAGCGGCATAGCGACATTGACCCGAAGATGCGTGGACATGACTGCACATACTGGTGTGAGAATCGCATGCACCAGAAAGACGACACCCGGATTCCGAAGATTCGAGAAGAAAGCGGTTACGATCGGAGACGGCGATCCACATCGATTCAATCTCACCGATGCCATCATGATAAAAGACAATCACATCAGGATATATGGCATGGAGATGGCGTATAAGTATGCAAAAGATGCTGGTTTTATGAAAAAGATCGAAATTGAGGTGGAAAGTGCCGAAGATGCAGTACATGCTGCGGAACTTGGAGCTGACGTGATCATGCTCGATAATATGGACGTTTCTACGATTACAGAAACCGTATCAATACTGAAGGAGAAGAAATTGCGAGATTCTGTTGTACTGGAAGCATCCGGCGGCATAACCATGGATAACCTCCTGATGTATGCAGAGACCGGCATCGATGTAATCTCGATGGGGATGCTCACGCATTCCTCGCGATGGCTGGACGTTGGTCTCGAAGTCGATTGATGATGGCAATGAAACAGGGAATGACAAGCATCGATGTTGCGGTCACGATCGCTGAACTGCAACATCTGGTTGGAGCGCGCATCGAAAAAATATATAAAACAACTGATGATATTGAGAGGATTCGATTGAATCTGTATCTCTTCGGAGAAGGGAGATGCGATCTTGTGATCGTTCCAGGTTCATGCATGCATCTGACCGCGCATCCACTGGCAGGTCCGAGAATTCCTCCAACATTTGCGATGACGCTGCGAAAATATCTTTCTCATGGTAGAATCGTCTCGATTACGCAGTATGACTTTGATCGGATCGTTGAGATCAAAACAATGCGCGGCGAAGTCGCAAACGGCATCATACTTGAGTTGTTTCCACCAGGTAATGTGATACTGGTAAATCATGAGCAAAGAATCATTCTTCCGCTGCATCCGGTGACGTTTCGCGGGCGGAGGATCAGGAGTGGAGAAATTTATAAACTGCCTGATATGCACTTAAATCCGGTTGAAATCACAACGGATGGATTACATACCTTATTTTCAGAATCAGAGATGAATCTTGTAAAAACACTTGCAACAAAACTGAATATGGGTGGAATCATAGCTGAAGAGGTTTGTTTGTCTTCAAAAATCGACAAAAATATCGATTGTTCGGATTTATCAGATGAGATGATCAGTGCAGTGCACCGTGGAATAGCAGACGTATTCGGGCGGATGGATCATTTAAAACCGCATATCGTGTACAGAGATGGAAATAAAATCGACGTCCTTCCTTATGAAATTTCCAGGTATAACGATTGTAAAAAACAGTATTTCGGTACGTTCAATGAGGCACTCGATGAGTTCTTCGGTGTAAAGGCAGAACCGCAGATAGTCGAGAAAAAACCAGGAGCAAGGCAGAACCGTCTTGAGCACCGGAGATCTCAGCAGGAAAAGGCAATCCTTCGATTCAAGAGAGAAAAATCAGATATGGAAGCAAAGGCTGAAACGATCTATGTGCATTATCAGTTAATCGATGAAACACTCGCTGCAATCAGATCTGCGCTTGAGAACGGACGTACATGGGACGAAATACATGCAGACAATCCTGCGGTAAAGCGAATCGATCCGAGAAACAGATCGATTATTATAGAACTGGATAGGATGGATATCGCGCTTGATGTCGGAAAAAATGTACCGCAGAATGCACAGATCTATTATGATAAATCAAAGAAGATCGCCTCAAAACTGGATGGTGCCTTACATGCGCTCGACCATACCTGTAAACTGATGGAAGAACGGATGAAGGTGGCAAAACCAAAACTACCAGCGCTCAAGCGCCCGAAACCACGCTGGTACGACCGATTCAGATGGTTCAGGTCGTCGGATGGTCTCCTCGTGGTTGGTGGACGCGGCGCAACAAGCAACGAGGAACTCGTCAAGAAATATCTTGAGAAGAAGGATATCTTCATGCATAGCCAGACGCCTGGCGCGCCAGTAACGATCATCAAAGCCGAGGGTTCGGTGCCAGAACAAACGATCGCAGAGGCAGCGCAGTTTGCGATCTCATATTCGAGCATCTGGAAGGCAGGACAGTATACTGGTGATTGCTACTGGGTACATCCTGATCAGGTCTCAAAGACGCCAGAACATGGCGAGTTCGTTTCCAAAGGTGCATTCATCATCAGGGGCAAGCGAAATTACATCAGAGACATCCGGATTGGCGTTGCAATCGGGATAACCGATGACATGCATCTGATCGGAGGTCCTGTCTCTGCTGTTGCGAAACATGCAGGGTGCGTAATCGAGATTACGCCAGGACGGTTCAATCAGGACGATCTCGCAAAGAAGATCTACCGGATATTTTCCGAATCATTTGGAAGATCGATCAAGGTTGTTGCATCACCTGATCAGATCGTCAGATTTCTGCCGCCGGGTGGCTCTGAGATTAAATCTTAAAACTTTTTATTTTCTGACATACGCACCACGATTTCAGCCACTTATCTACCTTTAAATGCACTCATATCATCTCTGAATCCGTTTTAGAGAGTTTCTATTTGATTTAGCCAAGAAAATTTCGCATCCACAGATAAGTCTTTTACAACTTCAGCTATCTCAAAGACACACTCTGGTGGATTTTTCCATAATAAATACATCGATACTACATTTAAAGTGTCTTTAAAGCTCATTTCTTTGATATTCCTGAAGTGCAATCTGATATGCTGAATAATATTATGTACCAAAGATACTAAAAATATGTACCCATGATTACTTCTCTTTTTTTCTGTAATAGTCCTTTTCAACGTTTAAATCTGATTTTAATTCTTTATTTGTCTGTTCTATCTGAGATCTCTTATCATATTTGCTTATAATCATTTCTGGCTTGCTTTTGAGCGATGTTGTAAAGAGTGGGATGAAATCATCATAATCCTCACCCTTCACAAGGAAGAGATTTCCAACGACTTTTTCCCAAACACATCGCTTAATTTGGTAGATAATGTACTTTTTCCAACCTATTGTTCGTTCGATTTACTTTTTATTACTTAATATATCTTCCTTTCTAATTTTAATGCCGAAGCATGCCACAACAAAATTTGAGTCAAGCCTGGTAATGACTTTCGCGGCTGTTTTTCTTGCTTCTTCAAGTATCAGTTTTGATTTTAACCCGCCATCGAAAGTGAACCACGTGTTTTTAAATTTACCTGATTTTATCATATTTATCAAATTGTTCCAAAATTAAGTTGTTGAGATAGTAGGTTGCGTTCAAAATCATTTATCAGTGTGGATCATGCGGGACAGGTAAACGTTTATACCGCCGGATGCCCTGAATAACGATGATGTTTGAAGTCATTCCAGCCGTTGATCTCAAGGATGGTAGATGCGTACAACTGGTGCAGGGAAGACCGGATACGGAGCTGGTCTCGCTTCCTGATCCTGTATCGGTCGCATGTGATTGGATCGATCAGGGCGCAAAGACCCTGCATCTGATCGATCTTGATGGTGCTATCCATAAGAAGAGAAGGAACGCACCGGTCGTAGAACGAATATGTCAGCACTGTGATGCAAGCATCCAGGTAGGCGGCGGCATCCGATCCATCGATGATGTCGAGGGTCTGCTTGGAATCGGGGTTACTCGTGTAATTGTCAGCACCGCAGCGCTTCAGAATCCGGCGTTTGT
>JAYEGV010000075.1:0-2326 GCA_034659235.1 Methanobacteriota archaeon | reverse complement strand
GTGTGCGATTATAGAAACAGCATCACACCACGAAACATCAGATCCCCGTAAACAATAGCGCTGATAAACCCTGCTGTGATCGGTATCATGAATGGCAGTCCTGGGGTCACCCACACCCGATCCCCGATCAATCCTCTCGATACGAGTTGTTCCAATCGCACCATAACAGAATCATCGATTACAACACCACTTCTCCTGAACTCTTGTCTGACCTTGCCAGCTTCATAGAGATAATTCTCGATCAGTTTGATGTGCCGATCTCTTAAATCGGATACCGGACATTTATATCCAACAACTAAATAGAATGGTTTTTCCAGGATCTCATGCATGGATAGTGTGCACAGATTATAAGCAAGAATTCCGAGCGGCACAACGATCGTGAGTAAAACGGCATTCACAAGCGTGCTGAATGCAAAGATATTGAGAGGCGGGATGCCGTTCAAAGGCAATTCGTATCCGGATATTGCAATATCCGGAAAGTATGGAAAGATGAATGATAAAGCGATCAGCGCCTTCGCATCTGCGCCTCCGAATGCATTGAGCCTAAATAATATATATACAAATAGATAGACGCTTACGAACGAAACGAGTGTGTACAGAAGATATTCTGTACCATACAGTAATATGTCAGCGATAACAAGCGGCAGAGCAGCAACGAGTACCACGCCCCAGAGCTCGTTCGGAACGGTTCTCGTCCGGAGATCAGAATAACATGAATATAATAAGAATGATATACAGATAAATAATTTTAATAAATCAATCATACCCATACCCCTGTGATGTACTCAATTCGCTGCGGCGCTTCCACGACCGGAACACTCCCATACAACCCAATATGTTCATCAAGAATAATCAAACCTCCTGTGATAGATTCGATCCCTTCGATAATCGAGAATGCTCTTTTGACCGATGCCAGATCGCTCACCGCATTACCAACAGCAGTGGCTGCCGCATCTGCAAGTGACACGTCATCGGAAAGGATCGTTACAGCATCCGCACATCCAAAACTGATCGAATGCCCGATTCTTCCGGATGAGGTGCATATCCCGAGAATCGATTCACGCGCTTCGATCTCAAGCCCTATGTTGATATCCGCTTTCCCGGCATATATCCCAACGATGACCGTTTCATCGTTGACGAGAGCGATATCACCACCGTTATCAACGATCGAGTATGTTGCGCCAGCGTCCACCATCGCCTCCACAGCCATCCCTGCAATCGTGCCTGCAACAGCGCTCATCGGTCCGATACCAAATGTATTGCCTGAATCTGCCATCCGCTGCACGGTAGGTGGCGCACCATCCGGGCACTGGTATTCTTCAAGAGTGGACATGAAGAACGGGTCTCGTCTGATGAAGTTTTCCAGATCGCGTCTGCATGTTGCGATTGCGCGCTTTGCGACCGGTATGTATTTTTTTTCGGAACTGATCGTGACGATGGTTTCCTTGAGCTGGAAGCGTTCTCTTGCGTGCTTGCTTGGTGAGTTTTGGGTTGTGGGACAGTCTCTAAATTGCGGGGCATCCACGTTTGCCACAGGATGGAATTTATCCTCTTTTTTATTCATCTCTTTCTTTTCATAAGATATATCTTTAGTCAGTTATAAGTTCGCAAACGCCGTTTGTTTCCATTAATTTATCAAATATCGCTTCAGCCTTCATTTTTCCAGCTTTCACCCGCTTGAAAGCTTCAAACTTAATTTTATTATTTTTAACATCAGAATTCTCTCCTATTCACATCATTCGAGACGTTGGCTGCCGATTTCTCTTTCTTTTTATTAGACGCCATTTTCACCTATTAATGACCGTGTGCTCCCCACTGAGTTTATTCGGTGTCATGCGATCCTATCATCTGCTCGATCCGATCCAAAAACATCACGGCATCATCGATTACCGATTTCGCCTCCTCCTCTGAAATCTTGCGAGATATCGAATAATCCGCCTCTTCCCGAAGCTCTTCTGCAATTCGCAAAGCCCTTCCATAATATTCCTCTATCAGATCCTTATTTACAAATTCAAGCCCGAACTTGCGAATTAATCCCCGATGCGTCTTTACAGAGATGTTTTTCGCCAGCAATAATGCTTTGGCGGCAAAAAACATGCAGTAATATGCTCTGCTCACCGCATCTCCGTAATATCCATTTTCAAAGAGTGATCTGGCAACTTCAAGTCTATTTTCAGCCTTTTCAAGCAATGCTTTAATTTCGTCCAATTGGAATACCTTCTGACCTGATATTTCTTATGAAGGATATATTCACGGCAGCGTCAAAGTCTCTCTTCGATAGCACCTTTACAGAGATGTCATTATGTGTTTTTAATAGCACTCTGAA
>JAYEGV010000074.1:0-2362 GCA_034659235.1 Methanobacteriota archaeon | reverse complement strand
TCGGTGGTCTGTGGTGGTGCGATTGTCCTATTCGATATGGTGTATGTCACAAGTGTTGGCGGATCGTATGTGTCAATAGTTAGGTCAGCATCGCCAAGTATGTCGAGATTTGTACCTGAGGTATTGGTCCCATATACACCCGAGAACGGATATGTTCCGCTCGCATCCGAAGGAACGGTTACATTGTACGTGAATACTGCTCCATCTGTGGGCATTGTGCTACCAAGCATCTCTATAATTATCCAGAATATCCTACCGGGGCTGGCGAGGGTGCCACAGTTGGATGCATCGACAATCTCCCATCCTGCCGGAACACTTTCAGCTATGACAAGCCAATCTACTGCGTCCTGATCATCAAAGTCGATCGTCAAACTCACAGTGATGGTATCACCAGGGAATGCGGTCTCCGGTAACGTTCGTGTGACTGTGTCGACAGCACCAGCACCCACGGTTATATCAGTATCGCCAAGTACGTCGAGATTTGTACCTGCGGTATTGGTCCCATATACACCCGAGAACTGATACGTTCCACTCGCATCCGGAGGAACGGCTACATCGTACGTGAATACTGCTCCATCTGCGGGTATTGTGTCGTCAAGCACTTCTATAATTATCCACGATACCTTACCGGAGGTGGTGAGGATGCCACTGTCGGATGCATCAACAATCTCCCATCCTGCCGGAACAGTTTCAGTTATGACAAGCCGATCTACTGCGGTCTGATCATCAAAGTTGATCGTCAAACTCACAGTGATGGTATCACCAGGGGATGCGGTCTCCGGTAACGTTCGTGTAACTGTGTCAGTTGCCACTGCGGTTGATACCCCCAACAATAGCACAACCAACACCATTCCTGCCATGGTATATTTCTTCATCTGCTTTACCTCCCTGATACCATCAATCTATGGGTGCAGTAGCTATGTATGCATCGATAACACAGAACAGAGCATCCATATCATAGTCTACCATGTATGCATGGACAGCAGCAATTAGTTCGTCCATGTCTACCACTCCGTCGCCGTTTGTATCGCCACATATCTCCTCAGTTGTCCTCACATGCAACACAATACATTTACTGTCATTGTAGTTGCCCGCGATATCGCTCGCATTGACCTGCAGACAGTATGTCCCGGGCTCGGTATCCACAGCCGCAGTCGTGGTTGTGGAGTACACATCGCCACCGGTGCATTCCATCACCTGCGCTTCAGATCCGCCGATTGCGGACAGATCCACAGTAACGGTGCCGACAGCGCAGTTATCTGTGACCGTCACATTCAACCGGGACGTATCGGTCCCATTTGGCGGTATCGATTCCGGGTTTGCATTCGGATTCGTCACCACAGGCGCTTCATCGTCTTCCGCTGAGAGATCGAGTCTTCGCGGACCGCAACTTCCACACCATGTGATATTCTCGTTTGCCAGAACTCCACATACCCTGAAGGTTATCACATCGTCGTTATTACCAGCAACGCTCAGATAGTTCAGATCGTAACCATAGTTACCTGCGGTTCCAATCTCAAGGCTTCCTCTGAGTTCACCATCGATGTATGCTGAGATATTGGTTCCGGCAGGTGCGTCCACGCCGTTGATCGTCACAGTCCCGTAGAACTGATTCGGCATGGATGGAAATGAGTTTGCTGACACCATCGCTGCCATTCCAAATAGTGCTAAAAGGATCGAAAGAAGGCTCAACGCCTTGATTGCCCTTATTTTCTTACTTTGTTTCATGAATATTTACCTCCTGATCATCCAGGTAATTATCTTCTCCGTCTTACCAGATACGCAATTGCAAGCATTCCTGTGATTGCAAACATTGCTTCGAATCCCGGAAGAGGCCCTCCTGAGCCGGATTTATCATCCGTCGAGGTTGATGCTGCCGGTGTATGCGCTTCCGCAGAAGCGGGTGTTGCGCCCTCATCAGGTGCTGATGCTGCCCCGTTCGGTGTCACAGTCGGCAGTGGTCCCGGTCTCGATATCTCACCGGTGCCGCCCGGTGATGTATCCTGCGTATCTGCAGGCGTTGTTCCAGCAGGTGGCTCTCCTACCGAAAGATCGAGTATTCGCGGAGGCTCATACTCATGCCATACGGCATTCTCGTTTGCATCATCTTCATTTATCTTGAAGACTATCTCATCAGATTCGCTGCCATCGACGCTCAGATAGTTCAGATCGTAACCATATTCACCCGCTGTTGTAATCTCAAGGTTTCCTCTGAGTTCGCCATCGATGTATGCTGAGATAATGGTTCCGGCAGGTGCCGGGTCGCCATCGATCACAGCATCTCCGTAGAACTGATTCGGTGGAATGGAGATCTCGTCTGCCGACACCACCGCCGTCCCGGATAGTCCCAAGACGATCGAAA
>JAYEGV010000073.1:0-2371 GCA_034659235.1 Methanobacteriota archaeon | reverse complement strand
CAACTACATCTTTCACTGTGACATTCACATAGAATACATCTCCTGCTGCTACTGTTTGTGATGCCGGATCGACTTTCACGGTTGCGGCATCAATTGCAGATACCGCGAATATCAGGCTTAAAAACACCACTATCCCTATTGGACATGCTTTCATCTCTCATTTCACTTCCTTTTCATTCTATCTCAATATTAATTGACCTGATTGCATAAATAACTACAACTCGATTGCACCGACCGCCGCCTGCAGGATCATGAGCGCATCGAGTGCGGTGACCCGCCCGTCACCGCTTACATCTGCTGCATCATCAAATGGGTGGCTGCCGGCTGCGATTCGGACTGCGATCACAGCGTCTGCCGGAGTGATCTCGTTGTCGTGGTTCAGGTCGCCGCGCTGGTATGCATCATTGAGGATTGTAACCGTTCCGTTGGATACGGCTATTGGTATTAACTCATTGCTCGCATTCCTGAGCTCCACATTCGTTAGATTCAGATCATATCGATCTGCTGGTGCATCCGGATATGTGTCGAACCTGATTGTCGCAAGAGTCCCACTGCCACTAACTGTGCTGAACGTGCCCCAGAGCGTATACCCGAACGTTGCGGTTCCTGCCGTATTATTCCAGCTTGGAACTCCGATAGTACTTCCACCAGCCTTCAGGAAATCGCCCTCTACAATGCCTGTCACCTGCATTGCGCCGGGAGCGAAGTTCAAGATCGCTGCATCCCCTTTCACGTCATCTACATCTTCCACTACGACATTCACCTGAAAATTATTCCCTGCTGCTACCGTTTGTGATGCCGGATCGACTTTGACTTCCGCTGCACCTGCGGATGCTATCATCACCAGAACCAGAACCGTTCCAACAAATAATGTTTTCTTCATATCCAGTCCGTGACGGGATGAGTAATATTGCCATGAGCACAACGCGAAAACCGGTAGCATCAAAACTTCAACTCTTGCCTGTCGTTACTTTCGTTCCCTTCTCGTTACACTGATTGCAAGAACGACCGCAAGCATACCGACCAACACGATCACGCCTGTTCCACTTAACACTGGTACTGGAACGGATGTGTTCAGGATTGTAACCGTGCCATCGACCACATATATCGGTATTATTAACTCATTGCTTGCATCCCTGAGTTCCACATCCGTCAGACTCAGGTCGTATGTACCTGTTGGTGCATCCGGATATGTGTCAAACCTGATTGTCGCAAGAGTTCCACTACCGGTAACGGTGGACGCACCAGAAAGCGAATACCCGAACGTTGCGGTTCCTGCCGTATTGTCCCATGTGAAAACTGACAGAGTACTTCCGCCAGCCTTCAGGAAATCGCCTTCTACAATGCCTGTCACCTGCATTACACCGGGATCGAAGTTCAAGATCGCTGCATCCCCTTTCATGCCAACTACATCTTTCACTGTGACGTCCACATAGAATACATCTCCTGCTGCTATCGTTTGTGATGCCGGATCCACTTTGACTTCCGTTGCTCCTGCGGATGTTATCATCACCAGAACCAGAACCGTTCCAATAAGTATGTTCTTTATCATTTCTTTGTATCTCCTAATATTTATTATTGAAGTTATCTGCCAGTATCATCAGATCCAATAGATAAATATGTCCATTGCAGTCCAGGTCGGCACACTGATTCCAATTAGAATCTCCAGGATGTGAGTTGTATGCATCTGCTAATTCCATCAGGTCCAATAGGTAGACGTGGTTGTTACCATCGATATCGCCAGGATACATTATGCACACCACGCTTGAATCAGCGTGACTGCATGGATCGCCTGTTGTTACCAACCATGTGTAACGTCCACTCGTCGCTGGATTCCTGATACAATCGCTCGCGAATTCCAGCGCCATACTGTCTCCGGATGCTACCGGACCCAGCGCGCCGAGCGAGATGTTTATCGAGCCGTTTGCGGATACGGTCGGCATCGTCAGGTGCAGTGACGCGGTGCTCGCCATGCACATTTCTGTTACCCCTCCCGCGCCGCAGTTTGCATCGAACGGTCCATAGATACCGTCGTGGGCTGTGTGGGTTACATTTACCCAATACCCGGTCTCGTTTTTGAATGCGATGGATTTACTTATTATTTCGCCTGTGCTATCATTCCATAACGTTAAGATAATTTCAGAACAGTTACACTCAACTGTATCATTGGCAGTATATCCTTTGGGAATGGTCACATTTACAAACCATATATCGCAAGTATCTGAATAATTCAAAATGCAGGTATATCCCGGCGACGCGCCAGGCAGAGATCTGCATGGATCTATCGTAACATCCATACCAGCACTCACTGGCGCTGCAACCGCGAATAAACAAACGATCGCCACAATAGATGTTAACATTATCGATATCG
>JAYEGV010000072.1:0-2383 GCA_034659235.1 Methanobacteriota archaeon | reverse complement strand
AATTCTACATTCTTTCCACACTTAGGCATGAGCCATTCGTAGACGGGTTTGATTCTGATAGTTTGGTCATCTATTACGAGCATATCAGATTCCTTCTCAGATATTATGACACCTTCGTCAAGGTTATGTACTTTCATTGCTTCTAACAAACCCCTTATCTCTCTTTTCCGTGTAGCGTCATCCTGTAAGGAAACAGTTACCTGAAGTGCTTCGGTTATCTTAAGACCGTCTCTTATCAAGAAGTCGCATTCATAGTTTCCCTTGTGATAATATATCTCTTTGTTCTCCCTTCTCAATGTTGTGTACACAAGGTTCTCAAGTAACCTCCCCCTGTTCTCGGAGAACCTGAAGGATATCGAGTTTACCAGCCCGGTATCCAGGCAGTACAGTTTCTTGGGATTTGCGAGCTGTTTTTTCACAGATACGTCGTATTTGGTCAGTGTGTATAACAGGTACGAACTTTCCGCATACCATATATATTCTTTCACAGTTTCTGCTGCAATGCCGAGGGTTTTTCCAATGCTTGAGTACGAGAACGTCTGTCCTATGTTTGAGATCGCAAAATATAGCAGGTCAAATACATCTTTATTGTTCCTGATGTTGTTTGGATATATTATGTCCTTCAGGTAGATGGTCTGGAAGTAGTTTTTCAGTATCTCCTGTTTCAAATCGCCGTCATCTTCCAGTACAACCCGTGGAAACGCCCCATATCTAAGATAATCATCGAAATGCCGGATCATCTCGATAGTTGTGGGTTTCCGGACATGGTTGAAGTTTAAGTATTCCTCGAATGAGAGTGGATAGACTGTGATGTGAAAGTACCTTCCCGAGAGCTTCGTGCTTATTTCACTCCGGAGGAGGGTGGATGTTGAACCGGTTAGCACAATCTTTATGTTTTTCCTGACGTCGTGCAGGGTCTTTACTGCCTGCACCCAGTAATGTTGGCTCTGTATTTCGTCAAGGAAGAGGTAAAAGTGCTTCTGGCGGCTATGCTGCACCAGATGATGCTCGATTAACTCGGTCAGGTACGCCGGATCTTTTGACCTGCTCTGAAACAGGGGCTCATCGAGATTGACGAACAGTATGGCTTCCGGAGGCGTTCCGCTATTTAGCAGGTCTTTTATTATCTGGTACACCAGTGTCGATTTCCCTGTCCTTCTGGCACCAACAAGCAGGAGTATTTCTCCGGCTGTCATGTATTTTCTAAGCCGGGGGTGCGATTGCAACCTGTTAATTCCGATGTCGAATTCTTTCCCGAACCACCACGGGTTCTGCTGTTCCAGAGCGATTCTTGTACTTTCGTCCATTTCGTAAAGTATGGTTGATGAAAACACTTAAATTTATCGAATATGGTTGGTGATTGGATTCAATGTTTTCAGTGGGGATCATTGCTTCACCATTTCTCCTTCAACCATTCTTCGTAATTGCGGTAATGAATTTGGATGTAGAATAAACAACCATTTTCAGATCTCCTCGACTCTAACAACGTCTGCTCTGAGTAAATCGCGAAGCTCGATTGCGTCCGGAGTCAGTTTTTCATCCGGTTCATTTATCAGACCATCGTATAGAAAAGCGAACTCTTCCCCAAGCTGGCGCAGCGCTTCCTGCCGATCCTCTGAAAACGCGTGCAAGCCGTAGCGGTGGCATTCATACACCCACAGGTTATTGCGATATTCCGGAGAGCGGATTACAGGTTCCCTGAGGATAAAACGCCTGTCGTTGAGATGAAATGAGGATGTTCGGAATGGCGAAAGTATGTTGTTGGGATGTTCGCCCTCAACATCAGGATTTTTGATGGTCAATGTCAAGTGTTGTTTGATTTTGGACATGTTGCATCTCCTCGTGGGGTACAGTGCTGGAACATAATTTTATATTGTTTTCTCAATAAACTTTTCGGCATGTTTCACTCGAATCTCCCCCGACATCAGTTTTGGGAGGAGCGCATCGCGGATTGATGCGAGGGTGTGGGATTCCCCATCATTAGATCGGATCTTCTCATAGAGTTCCTTGAGATGTATGTCGAAAAAGTCCAAGATTTTTGATGGTGGGACTATCATGCAATTCATATAGGCCACATTCCGATTCAAACCTGGAACGGCTGAATCACCATTTGATCCATATACAGGTACGGTTCCTGTGCGGCGATTGCTTTCTTTTAGCGCTTTACCATAGGCAAGTTCCAAAATATCGCCTATTGTCTTTACCCCCCACCCCTCCGGCACCTCCCCCAGCTCCGAATCCACCATCTCGCCGCCGCTGGATCGGTACGGCTTGCCGTCCTCGTTCGGGAACTCGAAATCGACGAACCAGTGCTTGAAGATCGCCTGCCCGATCTGTTCGAGGGTCGCGTTCATCTGGCGGTTGAGCTCGATCTTGTCGTCGA
>JAYEGV010000071.1:4063-12407 GCA_034659235.1 Methanobacteriota archaeon | reverse complement strand
ATCGATATCCCTCACCATGCAGACATCATCGAGTTTCTCTGTCTGCGCCATGATCGCATCGATATCGAGAATACCACCAATATTGAGCCCGCAGTGACAGATGTATACTCCGATTTGCATATTGCTGATTATGGTTTATTGTATATTAATTCCTTATCCGGTTCGGTAAAATTAAGAAATCTTAAAGTACAACCGAGTTCAGGTTTCTTTGATCGACATGGGATACAATCCACAGACAATCGAGAAGAAATGGCAGGAAAAATGGGACAAAGAACGGATATTTCAGCCCGAGATATCCGATAAAGAGAAATATTTTATAACGATTCCATATCCGTACTTAAATGGTAATTTGCATGCAGGTCACACCAGAACCTTCACCATCGGTGACGTTATAGCCAGATACAGACGAATGCTTGGACGAAATGTCCTGTTTCCGATGGGTTTTCATGCAACAGGTACTCCGATTATCGGGCTCGCTGAATTGATCGCAAAACGCGATCCTGAAACCATGCGCGTGTATACAGAACTGCACGGCATACCAGAAGAGGTGATTGAAAAGCTCGATTCCCCTGAATCGCTTGTGGAGTATTTCGGCAGGGAATCAGAGATTGCGATGCGGAAGGTGGGATATTCCATCGACTGGACACGGAGGTTCACGACGACCGATCCCGCTTATAAGAAATTCATCGAATGGCAGTTCAATAAACTGCATGAGATGGGTTGTGTTGTAAAAGGCTCGCATCCGGTAAGATGGTGTCCGAATGATAAGAATCCGGTCGAAGATCATGATTTACTACGAGGAGAGGGCGCAACCATCCTCGATTATACCCTTCTCAAGTTCAAACTCAAAACAGATGGATCGATTCTGCCATGCGCGACGCTCCGCCCTGAAACCGTCTTCGGAGTGACGAATCTCTGGGTCAATCCGGAGGTTGTGCATGTAAAAGCCATCGTCAACGGCGAGCAATGGATCATGAGCGAGGAGGCGTATCAGAAACTGTTGTACACTGATAAAGAGGTTGAACGGATCGGGGAGATCAGTGGAAGAGATTTGATCGGAAAAACGGTCGAAAATCCAGTGGTCGATCATGATGTGCTGATTCTTCCTGCGAGTTTTGTAAATCCTGCAAATGGGAGCGGTATCGTGATGAGTGTGCCAGCACATGCTCCGTATGACTATCTGGCGCTTCGGGATTTAAAAGAGGTGGATCTCAGCGAATATGGCATCCACGACCTGGATATCGAGATGATCTCATTAATTGAGGTTCCTCGGATGGGTGAGTTCCCTGCTGCCACCGTCGTGGACGAACTTGGTGTCAGAGATCAGTCAGATCCGCTTGCAGAGCAGGCTACAAAACTCGTTTACAGGAGAGAGTTTCACCACGGGATACTCAAGAATAATACAGGAAAGTATGCTGGAATCGCGGTTTCGAAGATAAAGGATGTTCTGACTCACGATCTGATCGAAGAGAATCTTGCGGATGTGTTCTATGAGTTCAGCGAACTGCCTGTGATATGCAGATGCGGGGCAACGTGTGTTGTTGCGATGGTCAGGGATCAGTGGTTCCTCAACTATTCAAATCCGGAATGGAAGGAGAAGGTATACTCCCATTTATCTGATATGCGGATCATTCCCAATGAACTGCGCATCGAATTTGAGAACAAGATTGACTGGCTCAAGGATAAGGCGTGTGCCCGCAGAAAAGGTCTTGGAACGAGATTGCCGTGGGATAACGAGTGGCTCATCGAGTCTCTTGCAGATTCAACGATTTACATGGCATACTACATCATTTCAAAGTATATAGATCGACTGGATGTGGATCATCTGACCCCTGAATTCTTTGATTATGTGCTGCTTGGAAGAGGAGATATCGATAACCTACCCATCGACAAAGATATCGCAAAACAAATACACGATGACTTTGAATACTGGTATCCGGTTGATATCAGGTCATCCGGAAAGGATCTTGTCCCGAATCATCTGTTGTTTTTCCTTTTCCACCATGTAGCAATCTTTTCGAAGGAAAAATTGCCAAAAGCGATCGCTGTCAATGGTTTTGTCTCTCTTGAAGGAGAGAAGATGAGTAAGTCAAAGGGACCGCTGCTAACACTGAAACAATCGGTAGGTGACTACGGCGCGGATGTGGTAAGGCTGTACATCCTTGGCGCAGCAGAGCATACACAGGATGCTGACTGGCGGTCAGAGGATGTGAAGAGCGCACAGAAGCAGATGGAGCGGTTCTACAATATCGTGCATGATACAATCAATATTCCAGCGATCGATGAAGAAGAGAAGATCATCGATCGATGGATGATGAGCAGGCTTCAGCATAGAATCACAGAAACAAGAACCGCTCTCGATGTACTCCGCACCCGACATGCGCTTCAGAATGCATTCTATCTGCTGATGAACGATCTCAGATGGTATCAGCGCAGGGGGGGCGTTTCATCCCTGAAGAAGATTATGAATGTATGGATTCGATTGATGGCTCCATTCACGCCACATATCTGCGAGGAATTGTGGGAAACGATCGGAGAAGATGGTTTTGTTTCGCTTTCAGAATATCCGGTATCAGATCCGGATCTAATCGACAGATATGCCGAACGGGCAGAGGAACTGGTTGAGAATACCTTGAGCGACATCGAGGAGATCATCAGGCTGAAAGGCATAAAACCAGCAAGAATCATCCTGTTCACATCTCCTCTCTGGAAGAATATGGTGTTCAGGCAGGTTCTACTGGCGAAACAGTCTGGAAAACTGGAGATGGGCGCTTTGATGAAGGAATCGATGCAGAATCCTGAGATCAAGAGACATGCACGGGATGTTCCGAAGTTTGTGCAGTCATTGATCAGTGATGTGCAGACATGGGGCTACGAACAGGTTGCTGAATCCCTTGAGGAACTGGATGAGCAGGATGTGCTTTCAGGTTCATCTGATTTCTTCAAAAGAGAGTTTGGTTGTCCGGTTGAAGTACTGGATGCTGATCTTGCAGGCGGTGACACCGATCCGCAGGGCAGGCGGAGGTTTGCGGAACCTGGCAGACCTGCCATCTATATCGAGGAGAACACGAGCCAAATCTGAAGAAATGCCTCTCCTGATAGCTTCTCAGACGGAATTTTTGTTCCGCGCTTCTGCGGCAAGGTTCGCGACCCTCGCTGCAAACGCGCCAGCAACAAAACCAGCATCGATGTTGACGACAGCAAGTACAGAGCATGACTGGAGCATCGATAGCAGTGCTGCCTCACCCTTACCTCCGGCGCCATAACCAGTAGAGATCGGCAGCCCGATCACAGGAACCGGCGCAAGCCCGGCAACGACCGTTGGCAGCGTACCATCTCTTCCTGCAGCAACAACGATCGCGTCCACGCCTTTCTTGATCAACTTGGAAAGATCAGGAAACAATCGATGAATGCCTGCCGCACCCGCGTCGTAGATTGCATCAACATCGCATCCCATCTCCTCTGCCACCACTCTTGCCTCCTCTGCAACCGGGATGTCAGCGGTGCCAGCAGTGATGATCCCAACTCTTCCACCGGTTTTTTCGACGGATACGGTGCCGCATACAAGGGTTCTGGCGCGTTCATTCCATCCCATAACAGGCACGCTGATCTCTGACCGAAGTGCATCCAGCTGGGCATCTGATACTCTCGTGATGAGTATGCGTCTTTCTTCAGTCAGACATGCCTGCACTATTCCAACGAGATCGTCCGAACTCTTCCCATCAGCAAGAATTGCCTCTGGCACACCGACCCTCTCTGACCTGCGATCATCGATCCTGGCGATCTCAGAGATTTCCTTGAAATGCAGGAGTCTGATCTGCTGTTCAGCCTCATCAGTGGTGATTTCATCGTTCCTGATCCTTGCGAGAATGGATGCGATCGACATGATTAACATATCCCTGTATAGCAACCTATATGTACTCACTCGCTGCTATTTTATGTACCGGCGAATCGAGTTAAAGACCGATGACGGATTAAATCCAGAAGGAGACATAAAATGGCACAAATGTACGTCACTTATGAGGTTCCAGATGAACTGCGCGATAAAGCATTAGAATCGCTGGAACTTGCAAGAGATACAGGAAAGATCAAGAAAGGAACAAACGAGGCAACAAAAGCGATCGAACGCGGGATGGCTCAACTCGTATTGATCAGTGAGGATGTGAACCCGCCCGAGATCGTGGCTCATCTGCCCATGCTGTGCGAGGAAAAAAATATACCGTACATATATATAAAAAAGCAGGATGAACTCGGTGCTGCATGCGGTTTTGGCATTGGCTGTGCTGCTGTTGCAATCATCAATGCTGGCAAGGGCAAGGGCATGATCGAGGAACTCACAGGTAAGATCGCATCGTTGAGGTGATGGTGTGGTAGCTGATGATGATGCATACCCTGCTGAGGTTGTTGAGGTTGTTGGAGTGACAGGCATGCATGGGGAGGCGACTCAGATCAACTGCAGGGTGCTCGAGGGGCGGGACAAGGGCAGGGTCATTGCCAGAAACTGCATAGGTCCTGTGCAGGTCGGAGACATTCTGATGCTGCTCGAAACCTCGAGAGAGGCAAAGAAATTGACGACCGGTAGGTGAAAGCATTGGAACAACTGTACTGTTCGTTCTGTGGAGAACCCATTGAACCTGGCACCGGGAAGATGTACGTCAAGAAAGATGGTACCGTCTATTATTTTTGCAGATCAAAGTGCCAGAACAATTTTAAACTTAAAAGAGTTCCGAGAAAGGTTAAATGGGTAACGAAATCTGCGTAGGTTTTTTAGATGGAACAAACACAACCTTTTCACAAAAGGTTGATCAAAAACTGCCCTACGGGTGAGGTTAAATGGAACAAACATTCGTTATGATCAAACCGGATGGCGTGCAGCGCGGTCTGATCGGTGAGATTATATCCAGAATCGAGCGAAAGGGTTTGAGAATCGTTGCGATGCGGATGTGTCAGATCACCGATGAGACTGCGCGCAGACATTATGCAGAGCATGTGGAAAAGGGATTTTTTAACTCCCTGATCGATTTTATCACTTCCTCTCCTGTTGTTTTGATGCTCGTGGAAGGAGAGAATGCGATTACTGTGATGCGTGCTATGAGCGGCGCAACCGATCCCAAGGAGGCTTCGATCGGGACTATTCGAGGCGACTTTGGTCTGGATGTCGGAAGAAACCTGATTCACAGCGCAGATTCGCTCGAATCGGCAAAAAGAGAGATTGCGATACATTTCACTGAAGAAGATGTGGTTAAATACACGAAGGCTGAGGAATCTTGGGTGTATGAATGAGTGACAATCACAGCACCAGTTCCATCCCATCATATCCAAGATTCCAACGCTTCACCGCCTCATCGTGCGGTGGGAACAGATGGCTCATATGGATCATCACCATCTGTTTTGCATTCAATGCTAATGCCAGTTCCTCTGCCTCCGCTGCATTCATGTGCTTCTGAAGATGGTATTCGGGCGGCGCAATCGCATCGCATATCAGAATGTCGGGATCCTGCATGATCTCGATGCTCCGCTCAGGGATCTGTTTCTGGGTATCGCCGGTGATCACGAGTTTCTTATCACCTTCGCGTACAAGAACGCCAGCGGATTCTGCAAGAGGTGGATGATAGACCAGAAATAATGCTAATTCGAGACCAATGAGATGGAACGGCTCATAAACAGATACGTCATGCCGTACTGGTTTCATAAAATATAGATATTCAAGTATATAATCTAATGTGTCCTTCAATCCATACACATGCACACGATTCTGAACCCGGTAGAACTCGCCAAATCCGGCATAATGGTCATAATGTCCATGCGTCCAGATCACACCATCCACATGGTTGATTCGATGTTTCAGAAGTTGATATCGAAGGTCAGGACCTGTATCTATCAGAACGCGCCCTTCTTCAGATTCGATTAAGATTGAGAATCTCGATCGCATGCTCCTTCCACCTGCAAGCGCATCCATGCATGCAGGGCATGTGCATCCGATCTTTGGCGTGCCAGCAGTATCGCCAGTTCCGAGCAGGACGATCCTCATGTCAGCGTGTACTCCCTCATCATCAGATCCACCCTGCTGCTGAAATCATCGACAGCAGAGATCAGGTCAGACTGTGTGATGTGCATCCGATTCTCGATCAGCGAATGAAGCACCGCCTCCCGAACAACCATGCGCAGATCAGAGCCTGTAAATCGATCCGTCATCTCAGCGATCTCCTGTGTATCAAAGTCGCCCTTTACCTTCGAAAGCACGATGTCAAGAATGTTCTTGCGCATTTCCATATCCGGAAGTGGGAAATCCACAATTTCGTCAAAACGTCTCCATGCAGCTCGATCCAGCAGATTCGGATGGTTTGTAGCGCCGATCAAGAGAACACCATCATCGACCAGACTGATCTCATCGATTGCTTTTAAGAGCGTGTTGACGGCACGTTTCAATGCAGCATGCTCATCAGACACCCGCGTTTTTGCGATAAAATCAAATTCATCGATGAACAAAATACAGGGATTCAATTTCTTTGCAAGTTCAAAGACCTTATCGATGTTCTTTGAGGTCTCTCCAAGATACTGGGATGTGATCATCGAAAGTCTCACCTCCACAAGTGGGATGTTCAATTTCTCTGATAATGCTCGGGCTGTCGATGTTTTGCCTGTGCCAGGAAGTCCGATAAAAAGCATCTTCCCGATCTCACGAAGCCCGATAGAACTGAGATAATCCCGGTGTTTGATCGCCTGCATGATCTTCTCGATCTTCCCATCCTGCTCGGATGTTAGCACGAGTTCGCCCATGCGCTGCCTGACGTCCTCCGGAGCAACCAGATGCACGAGCGTCAGCAGATCGACATCTTCGTCCGATGCAGCAATCTCTGCAATGAGCGAGGCAAGATATTCCCGATCCCGCTCCTTCGGTTGGGCTGCGCGGGTTGCATCCTCATAACTAACATCCACGCCTCCTCTCTCATAGAACGATGCAAGCACAGGATTTTTGCTGATTCTCTCGATAGCATCAGCTTGTTTTAAAAACCAGTTCTTTGCGAGATCGAAGACAGTAAATCTAAGTTCTGCTCCGAATTTCTCAAATTCGATGAACGGCAGGGATTTGATTTCCTGTTTGACGTTGTTGAGTCCGTATATTGTTGTGATATCATCGATTCGAACGCTGATTGGACGTTTCACACCCTTTATTTCGCTGTTCCAGTAATTCTTTCGTATTTTTACTGGCAGATCGTTCTCTGTTAATGTTTCCGATTCATTATATATATGTGCTGTGAGGAGCAGTTCAACGATATTGCACAGGTTGCTCTGGTCTGACGTGTGATCACCTCATCTTCTGGACTGTAACTATTGGTCATAAACACGTAAATAGTTTGCACTGGTTCAATCATCCAGTGCTCAGGAGCGTCTGCACATCACAATATTTATATACCGCGACTATCATAGTGTGTAGTGGTGGGAGAGGGGCAGACGCCAAATTACTATTCTCTAATCTCCCACCGTATTTTATCTACTCATACGCCTGTATCTGGAAATATCAGCATTTCAGTGCCTGTGCTCTTTACAGGCATTCTCATCGGTTGCTTCCATGAGCTCTCCGCGCTGCCATGCCTCGATTGTATCACGCACCGTACCCTGTGCACCGACAAACACGTCGATTCCGAACTGTTCGAATAGATGGATCGCTCTCGGTCCCAGTCCGGAACAGAGCATTACATGAGTGCCCGTCGTCGATATAAAGTCTGGCGGCACTCCGGAACCACCTCTATGCTCACTGACATTCGGAATCACCGTAACCTCGTTTGTGTCAAGATCGACGATGGTGTATGTCGGAACCCTGCCGAAATGCTGACCGACAAAATCATCGATACCACCTTCTCCTTCTGTTGGAATACATACTTTCATCTCTTCACCTCTTGTTTATTTCATGTTCCTTGTTTGGTGATCTTCATTGCGATCAATTCATATTAAGATGTGCACACTCATTTCATCCCATAAAATATAAGAATGGCGGGTTATACACCCACCATTCCTGTTCCGCATTTCGGACATGTCTGATTAAAGCATGGCTGACCTGGCTGGTGTGGCTGGGTATATCCGCAGTTCGGGCATCTGCACTCTCGAACAGGACCAAGATCCTGCCTTCCACCGCCTCTGCCCATGCCGCGCTCTCTTCCGCCTCCCGGACCCATCTGCATCATTTCTTCAGCTCCTCGAGTCTTTTCTTGATCTCTTCCATCTGACCCTCCAAAGTTTTTATATTGCTTTCCAATGTCTGTATCTCCTGTTCTCTGGTTTGTGGAGGCATGGTTGGCATTGCAGGAGCAGGTGTTACCGGAACTCCCATGCCCATGCCCAT
>JAYEGV010000071.1:0-3963 GCA_034659235.1 Methanobacteriota archaeon | reverse complement strand
TGCCCATGCCGCGACCGCCGCCGCGCCCCATACCTTTTCCCATGCCCGCACCAGGCATACCGGTAGCAGGTATACCAGGGGCAGGCGCACCAGGGGCTGCCTGCAGTCTGCCGCTCTTATACTGCTCGACTGCATCGCGGACGGTGCCGCTTGCACCCGTCACCATCCGGATTCCGGCAGCGCCGAGTGTCGCAGTTGCATTTGGTCCTACAGTTCCGGTAATCACGACCTGAGCGCCCGTGTTTGCGACGCTCTGTGCCGCCTGTATCCCTGCTCCGCTTGGAGCACCAATACTTGGATTCGGCATCGCTTCATACGCCATCGTTTCTGAATCCACGATCACAAAATACTGGCATCTTCCAAATCTCGGATCTACGGGCGCATCAATGGTTGGTCCGGTTGAGGTCACGCATATCTTCATGTTTATCACTCTCCTTTCACAATGTGTTCTATATTGTCAACGATCGTCTCGAAGGAACAAACAGCCTCTGACTTGTGCGCAAGCACAAACGGAACGCCGCTATCACCTGATTCAACGATCATAACTTCAATTGGTATTCTGCCAAGAAATGGCGCGCCCATGTCGGCAGCAGCACGCTCACCGCCACCGATCTTAAAAAGATCTATCGTCTTACCACATTCAGGGCATTTGAACCCGCTCATATTCTCTATGATTCCGATCACAGGCATGCCGAGTTTTCTTGCGAAGGTCACAGCCTTTCTCGAATCCAGCAGAGCAACATCCTGCGGCGTGGTAACAATGATTGCTCCATCGATCTCCGGGATCAACTGGGCAACACTCAATGGTTCATCGCCGGTTCCGGGAGGGAGGTCGATTATCAGGTAATCCAGATCACCCCAGAAGACGTCTGAAAGAAACTGTCTGATCGCACCCATCTTGAGCGGTCCTCGCCATACTACTGGAGTATCCTTGCTTGCGAGCAGAAATGCAAGGGACATGACCTTCACCCGCGGAGGTACGAAGACAGGGGATATACTCCCCTCTGATACCAGAGGATGCTCATCCTCGATCCCAAGCATCTTTGGGACATCCGGACCATGGATGTCGGCATCCATGATTCCGACCTCGTATCCCTTTGCCGCGAGTGTGAGTGCAAGGTTGACAGCTACAGTGGTCTTCCCAACGCCACCCTTTCCACTCATAACCATTATTTTATGCTTTATCTTTTCCATACGCTCTTTTAAGCGTTTTTCCTGAGCCATACTCTCTTCGGTTTTTTTCATGAGTTCACCATGTTATCGTATACCCGGTCTACCACTTCTGGCTCTGGCATAGCCGCGATCGTCCTCTGCTCTGTGTATGTTCACGCTTTCACGTTCGGGCAGTTTTGGGTCTTTCTGTGCCATGCACCAGCTCCCATACATGCTGACAGTCGCAGCACTGGGACTTCCTCTGTTGCGTCATTGCCATCTCGTGCGTCTCTCCATGTATTCGTATCGCTTTGCCACAGACATGGCGCATCCGATCTTTCTTCTTGCTTCATAAGGTCTGCCGCCTCACATTGATCATTCCGAGATGATCCCTCCGCCGTTCCGTCTCTTCCATCTTCAGGATCACTTCACCTGTGTCCTGCAGACAGGTTGCATACGGTCTCCAGTATTCGTAATCGGATGATGACTTTGTATACCGGTGACGTCTCGGTCCTGGTATTTATAAATAAATATTCACAATGAACTTAAATCGTTCGGTGTGCTGTAACAATATCATCGCCATTAACCAGTACCAATGGAACTGTCAACTTATTTGGTATCTCAGAACAGAAAGGACTGTAAATCTTAGAAGCCTAACAGGAACAAAGGTAACCCAATTACGATTGCAAATACAAGATTGAACATCTTTATCAAGACCGAATCTTTTACCGTGTAAGAGAACAGAGGTAACATTCCATGTCCATCTTGAACAATGGAACTGGTCAGTAGTATTGAGAAGGGGATGAGCCCGTTTGCAAACATCATCACAAAAATCATGTGTGGACCAGATTCGGGTATTATTCCCACAAGCGCGCAAATCAGAAAGATCAATATCATATTTGCCTTGACAAAACCCTCTAAATCCCAATATTGAAGTCCAAGGGTGATGAAAAGCAGCGAGAAAAATGTCCAGAGAAATACCCGCCATAGATGCTTCTTTACTATATGTTCCCATATATGCTCCTTAAGGTAATGGTCTGGTACGGTTGCCACAATAAATGTAGTTATCAACAGCAAGGAAAAGAAGGTTATTCTCTGCCAGTTCCATGTCTGCGGTCCCACTATCCCCAGTCCTATCCCTACAAGAAGGATAAAAAGAGAGAAAAAAAGTGCGTATCTGGGTAACGAAAGCTTAGGAAATTTCTTTAATGTTTCAGGCGCGAAGCAGCGGCATTCCTCTTCATAATGAACCTTTTGTAACTTGCATTTTTGACAAGGAACTATTTTAAATAGAGATGCTACTTTATCTGCTATCCTAGCACCTATGATACCCAGTATAAACAACACAGCAAAGAGGAACACTGCCTCTTCAGGAAAAAGTGCAAGCATCACAAACGCTTCATCTCCCGATGTAGCAATCATTCCTCCTGCAATGGCACCAAATGATAACAGTCCGTGGACATAAAAAGAGACATTCGCAAATGCGCCCAAGCATCCGGGTGTTGCACCGAGGAAAGATGCAATAGCATATTGTCGGCTTCTCCCCCCCTTCAACGCCTTTCCCATATCGCCTTTTGTTAAGACGTTTATATAATCAATGATGAGCATCATTACAAAAACAAATATGGTTATCATAACCGAGTGGTTGATGACAGACGATAGTTCATTCATTTAATCCCTCCAATAGTTATGAAAAGCCCCAAAAGCAGGACTACTCCCAGCAACGTTGGAAGGGCTGTTCCTAAACTTTTAAATGCTCGGTAAAAAGACATAACAATACTTTTGGGTTTCTCATCACTTATGTTCTTTTGTTTTGGATTAATCATATTCTTTACCTCTTTTTTCCTCCACTGTGAGCCAGAAGACTTTTTTTCTATATTTAACCTTCTTTATTTTTCCGCTTTCCTCCAGCCTCGTTAAGCTGTCGTGAACACTTCCTTCCTCTACCTCGAATTTTTCTAACGTTTCTATAACCTGCTCCTCTCTCATCGGATGCCGTCTTATTATTGCTAAAATAGCGTCTTCCGGGTTTGCAAATCCTTCAATAGAAAATTCACCAGTCTCCTCTGCAGCAATGTCTACCACATTACCATCACCAAGAATCGCGTGTGCCAATGCGATGGTCTCGTTATCTGGTGGGACCGCCCATGATTCTGCAGGAGGTCTTATCGGGACATTTATATAAATTCTGTCGGGTTCGATCTTCTCAAGCCTGCTTTTTATTGCTTCCAGTTCCTTTTCCGAGTCATTGATTCCTTTTACCAGCATGACTTCCAGCCATATCTCTCCATCATACTCCTGCCTGAACTTTTCCATGCCTTCGACAACTTTCTTAAAATCAATCCCGCGATGCGGTCTGTTTATCCTCCTGAATGTTTCGGCAGTGCCAGCATCAAGGGATGGCATAACAACATCTGCCTGTGAAAGGTCGTTTCTTACATCTTCTCTGTAAAGAAGCGAACCATTCGTATCAACAGCTATGGGAATGTCTGCTATCTCCCTGGTCTCCCTGATCAACCAGCCAATGCTTTTGCATAACGTCGGTTCACCTTCTCCTATAAAAGTCACAAAATCGATTTCACCACGACCGCCCTGCACTTCCATTACTCTGTTGATCTCGTTTAATATCTTTTCCGGTGGAAAGAAGTCCCTGCGCCGATTGGTTATATGTGCGGTCCTGCCAAGCTGGCAGTACACACAGGAATAGTTACAGGTTTTAAGCGGGATTGGATTGACACCCAGAGAGCGACCAAGTCGCCGTGACGGAACAGGTCCATAAACCATCTTCATCTTATGCTCTCCCATATCTCT
>JAYEGV010000070.1:0-12418 GCA_034659235.1 Methanobacteriota archaeon | reverse complement strand
CGATTTTTTGTGAAAAAATCGACCTATAGACCTCGACCCCAAACTCCCGGAGCCCCTCAACAATCCCTCTCGCAGGCGACTCCCGCGTATCAGCCACATTCTCCTTATACGCCAGACCCATAATCAGCACCTTTGACCCCTTGATCACCTTCTCTGCCTCGTTCAAGCCCTTGATCATCATCCCTGCAACATGCGCAGGCATCGAATCATTGATCGCACGCCCTGCACGCCCTTCGGGCGGTAATATGTGATCTGTAACCTGTGACATGTCACCCCTCACCCGTTACACATTACTGACGGCGCAGCCGTCGTGCAGTGCCCGCCAACCAGTCCGGGAGAATACCGGTGGAAGTTCCATTTGGTGCCGGCAGCCTCAAGCACATCCTTTGTGGAAAGCCCCATCTTCCCGAATATCAGGGAGAGTTCGTTCACGAGAGCGATGATCTGATTGGAGCGAAGCGGAATGTCGGATGGTTTTACTAAATTTTTGGGACCAGTTTTTACTATGGCACAGTATTCATTCTCGGACGATCCGTAATAAGTCTTAATAAAAACATCGCCCATTCAATCGTACATGCCTGAACGAAAACTGGTTATTGAAGTCGAGATCAACGATGACGCAGTCGACAGCATCGAAGATCTCGAACGGGAAATTCTTGCCCAGGACGTCTGCGGACAAGCCGCAAGGAAGTATCTCGACAGTTTGCAGGATGATCTGGCACAGCAAGTGAAAATAAGGAAGGGAAGCAAAAAAGTGCATATCAAAACGCCTCATTTTGAATTTGACTTCCAGGCAAAGAGAGCGCTCGATGAAACAGGGAAAAAACGTTTATAATACCTTATCTGCACAACCGAAATAAAAATTTGCTTGATTCCATACACTATCCTTCATGGAAATATCTCTGCACAATAGTCTCGTTTTCGGAGGCATCTTTTCTGATTGACATCTTACAAGGGATTAAAGTGAGTTCTTTTAAGTTAAAGAAGATATTTTACGAAAATGATGTACTTCCTGCAAGAAATCCAATTTATTCGCAATACAACGGTCAAACGATCGATGCCATAATCATAGATGACACCAAGTCAAAGAGAAGGTCGGGCGGTCGTCCCAGCATCAAATGCGTGTTGGGAATCGATTTGGAAACCGGAGAAGAGTTTCTTCTATATCTGGGTGCTGTTAAGAGCTGGTCTGAGGTCTTATCCCACATCCGATCAAATTACAACGTTTCTGACGAAATGTACGCCATCTGCGACGGAGATGATAACTTACAACGGTATCTGGAAGAGCATGACTACAAAGTACAGCAATGTACGAATCATTTTGTCAAAACATCGATGTACTATCTGTGGAAAGAGCAATATCCAAAAGAGGAGCGAATGAGGATCAAAAAAGAGATAAGCGGGATAATTTCTACGTTGAAGAACTCGATGAAAAAGCACAGAATAGATCGTAATTTTGCAAGGCTCGAATGGAGAATAGATAAGACTCAAAAAAAGTTGCTATTAATAGCAAATGAGTTGTTATCAAGGAACAAAGATAGTAATACTGCTAAATTCATTCTCAGGACTGCCAACAAAGTAACACTCTTCGCAGAATTAACAACAAGAGGAACACAGATCCCTGACAACAATAATCATGTCGAAAACCTTATGGGGATCGTTGGGCAGAGAATAAAGAAGAATCGTCAGTCATGGGTCGATAAAAATCTGGAAATTATGGTGAACACTATCTGGCAGATAATCGCGTAGGCGACGGTTCGGAACATGCACTGTCGGGCGGTCCGGATCCCATAGCAGTGTTACTGGATTTTTCGGTCAGATCCCCAGTGCCCCAAATTGATACTGGTCCCAATAATTTTGAGGCGTTGATAAGGAGTATCTCATCTTTTTCTCTCTTATCTTTGTTGATAACAAGTATAATCCCGGGTGCGGTTGTGTTATAAAAAAGATTCTCAGGCATCAGGATCACGGCTTCAACCATATCCATCTCAACAAACTCCTTTCTGATGTCACTCTCCCTGTTTCTGCCCACATTACCGCTCCCCCTTGAGACCGCGCCGGTATCCAGAACCACAGCCATCTTACCGCCATCCTTCAACGAGGCGAACATGTGCTGAATCCAGCCCCAGTCTGCGCTGCTGGACGGCGGATAACCAGCGTTGAAACGGTTGTATGGGTCGTTCTCATAAGTGTTCTGCGAAAAATTCTGGTTCCACATGGGATTTGCTGTTACTATATCGAACGCGCCAAGCGAACCATCCGAATTCAGGAAAGCAGGTCTTGCCATCGTATCACCGAGTGAAATCTCTGCCTCTATGTCATGAATGAACGCGTTCATCTTTGCCATCGCAAATGTTGCATGCAGAATCTCCTGACCATAAAACCTCAAAGGTGCGATGGATGGGTCTTCATCGTATTTTTCTCTGAATCGCGGATAACATTTGATCAACAACCCGCCAGAACCGCAGCATGGGTCATATATCTCCTTATCAGGCTCCGGATCAAGAATGTGTGACATCAGTACAGCCACCTCTCTCGGGGTGTAGAACTTGCCCGCGCTCTGCCCTGATCCCTCAGCGAACTTCCGCAGGAGATGCTCATAAGCCCTGCCAATGATATCTGGCTCAACGTCTCTTAATCCAAGTCTGTATCTGCCCAGAACGTCTATAAGAGTCTTCAGTTTATCCTCGCTGATGATTCTCTGCCCCGCGGCAGTTTCATTGAAGTCCACTATGTCAACAACACCCTGAAGTTTCGGATTCTCTCTGGAGATTGTGCGGACAGCATCGGTTAAACACTCTCCAATGCCGGTTGTCTGCGCAATCATATTGCTCCATCTTGCTTTTTCTGGCATATAAAAGCGAACGAGACTATGATCTTCCTTTAACAATTCTTCGACCACATCTCTACCACCATAGTCCGCAGACAGTTTCAGTATCTCATCTTCGAAGACATCTGAGAGTCTTTTCAGAAATATGAGTGGTAGAATATAGTCTTTGTACTTGGGAGCATCGATCTCCCCCCTGATCTTACAGGCAGCCCCCCAGAGCCATGTTTCCAGGGTCTTTATATCAAGCTCCTTCCCAGGCATTCACACCTCTTTTTGACCGGCATGATACTAATCATCTTTCACCCTGCCATACCCTCATCCTGAATTCTGCAGCGCGATCCTCCCCGCAAGCACACATTTGCCGCCGCGGTTTCCGCCGATCGGATTCTTTGGCACGCCAAGCGAGTTCATGCACCGCGCCATCACAGCAGCGCCTCTGGCAAGACCGTCGTCCACGAAGACGACCTGATTTTCAGGGTCCTCGAAGAAATCCATCTTAATGATCTCTCTCAGTATCAGGGCTGGCTTGTTTCCGGTGATTCCTGCTCTCCCTGTGATCCCGATCGCGGTCTCCTTTGTGGCAACCCCGGCATCAATCGCGGTCTGTACCAGTCTTCGCACAGATATGGCAGCGAGAGGGTCCATCACGGCTGCGATCATCTCGATCCCATGCTCATCATAGATATTCTTCCCGATCTCTGCAAGCAGTGGCAGGTCGCTCCCGTCCTTCCCGACATCGCATCCGATCAGCACAACGCCGATCGTCTTCGCTGCTGCTGCGTCCACAGGAACGCTGCCGTACCGGTCTCTCCCAACAGGAACGACCTCAATTGAGATGTGTTTGTGTATCTCTTCCGCATACTTTTCTGCCTGCTTTCCTTTCTTGCCGCTCACTGATGTCTTCTCCTTGAAGACATCAAGAGCAGTTCCTGTCCTCGAATCGACAAGCCCGGTTCCCTGTACGATGGCGTCAGGTATTGCGCCTGCTAGCCCGCAGAAGTTCCCGATCGTCTTTGCATACGGAGTATCGCTGTTTGTGACCCTGCCATCAAGCGTTGTTCCGAAATCAAGCGAGAGGCACGGGTTTCGAAAATCAACCTCAGCCCATTTCGCGCCTTCCTTGATCCCTGCTGTTGCAAGCTCACCCTCCATCTCGTTTGCGACGATCTCCACACCGGTCGCACCGGTTGGCGGCAGCACACCTGCGACCGCACCCAGGAATGCGACCTTTTCTATCAAACTGTGCTTCTTGAACTGTTCCGGAATGGTGTCGATTGACATCGCCGGGGTCATGTGCTTTGGCGACACCCCTGCCTTCATGCAGCCATCAGCGAGTGCCAGGACGAAGTTTCCAACCTCATCAGGCGATGCGAAACCAGCGACAACGCCAGTTGACCGCACCACGAAATGGAGGTTCGTCGCAATATCGATGTTCGCTTCCGCGAGACAGTCGGTTATTGTGTCCGCAACCAGTTCGGATATCGACTCGCGGGTGAACGGCACTCCTGTGAGCGTCTTACCAAACACCTCCTCTCCCGGTTTTGGGGGACGCACGTCCCGCGTCATCCGCACGGTCTTGTTCACATGCTGCGCCATCCCGGTACTCATGTTGGTTGCGGTGAGTATGCACTTGGTCGTGGTATTCCCGACTTCGACTGATGCCACGATGTAATAATCCTCGATCTCCTTTTTGTAAATCGACATCGGATCCGGTTTGATGCGTACCACATCGATTGGCTGTGACTTCGCAATCCTTGGTTTTGGTCCGAATAATTTTTTGATGAGACTCATAGGGATTATTCTCTATGATAAGTTATTAAAGTTAAAGTGAGCATTGATAACTCGAGTACATGAATATGGAAGATCTCGTTTCAACACTGAAGAAATTTAAATTCGTTCACTCAATCATCCTCTTTGGTTCGAGAGCTACCGGAACTGAAAGGAGAGAGAGCGATTTTGATATATGCATCATACCAAAGCCGAGCGTGGATGTTGGTTTAAAGGAGAGAATAGCTCTTGGAAATTCGTTATCAGAGAATATCGATCTTTCACTGCTGAACGAACTCCCTGTTACCATCCGCAAAAGGGTTTTTCTTGAAGGAAAGGTGCTTTACACAGAGGATCTCTATTATATCCTGACACTTGCAAAGGAAAACGATATGGAATGCATAAGGTATGGAAATCTGAAGAGAAACTATCACAAAGCCGTTATGAAGCGGGTTAGGGCAAGACTCGGGTGATTGACGTGGATAACGAGAGGATAATTGATAAGATGGACGATCTGGAGCAATGTCTGAGGGAACTTGAGGATTACCTTCCAGAGGACGTTGAGGAGTATTTGATGAGTGGGATGGAGAGAAGGGCGTGCGAAAGAGCGTTCCAGTTAGCCTGCGAGAATCTGCTGGACATCTGCAACATGATTATATCGGATGAGGGGCTAGGAATGCCGCGTGATAGCAGAGATACAGTGCGAAAGCTTGCCGGGCATGATGTGATATCAAAATCCCTTGCATCGCGACTCGAAGAATTGATTGGGTTTAGAAATCTGCTCGTCCATCAATACGGCAGGGTGGATGACTCCATGGCACATAGATGTCTGTACAGTGAGTCAGGAGATTTTTACGAATTTATTGAAGAGGTTGAGAGATTCATCACTTCAAAAAGAGATGCAAACACGCACTGATCGTTTATCTGTTGCAGATCATTTTTGCGAGCGTCACAGGAGATCTGAGGATGCACCATCTATTGAAGTCGGTGTAGGTTCTATCACCCCTCATGGTTCTCAGATACTCCAGAAATAAGTGCTTATCGCTCCATAACGCCCTTAAAAATGTGTCTCGATGACCGTAAGCAAAGTTTGCAAACTTCAGTGCAGATTTCAGATCATAGTTAAACTCCTTTTCACACCTCACCATATATCTCTGCAAAAATCTTTCAGAGAAATCACCACGCTCAACAGCATCGAGAGCGACGTCTGCTGCTATCTCGCCGCTCGCAACAGCATAATAGATTCCCTCGCCAATGAAAGGATCGACGAAACCGGCAGCATCGCCTGTTAAGAGCACGCGGTCGCTATGTATTCTCCGTTCAAAGCCGCCAACAGGAATTCTATGGATGTTGACTCTGGTTATCTTGCTTTCGATATCGATATTCTTCTGAACTGAGACGTCTCTGACAAATCTGCTGAACGATCCCTTCAGGTTATGCGCTCGTGCGGCAACTTCACCGATGCCTATCGAGATGCAATCCCTCTTCGGAAATACCCATCCGTAACCCCGGTCTCCGATAAAATAAAATTCAATCAATCTATCGTTGACACACTCCTCGACCGCTGTTTCTCCGAGTTTTACCTCTGCTTCCAGACACAGACCGATATCATCGCCCCAGCGCGTTCTTATGCCTGATCTTCTCGCTACCGTGCTGTTTACTCCGTCAGATCCGATAATCATTCTTGAACGGTACCGATTTTTGGAGGTCACCACTTCCACACAGTCTTCATTGAAAGCAACATCTTTCACAGCCTCACCCTCCTGAACCACGGCGCCCGCATCCTCTGCCCGGTTGGCAAGCCAGAGATCAAGATCCTCCCGGCGTGTCATCACCGCGACCCGATTATCAAGCATCCCTGCGAAGTTCCGGTAATCTGGGAGAAAGATGCGCGCACCGAATGTTTCGCGCTCGATCAGTTCCTTATCGATCCCCCCGATCACATCCAGCGCTTTCTGGGAGACTCCACCGCCACAGGTCTTGTCTCTTGGATATGCTGCCTTTTCAAGTACCAGCACAGAAAGCCCGTTTTTCGCAGCCCTGTGCGCTGTAATCGAGCCTGCCGGACCGCCACCAGCGATGATCAAGTCGTACATTTATCCTGCCGCAGCCAGTTCCTCGAAGTATCTTCCAACCAGATCGGCGTCAACAATTCGCTCTTCCGATGCTTCTGCGGCGACCGGCTCTACCGGAAACAGAGGAGACTCCTCAAACTCCTGCATCTCTGTTTCTGAGGTCTCCCGGATCGAGAACTCGGATCCGACGCCTGTGTACATCGTGAGATCTAGTTCCGTGCCCTCGATGGACGCGACCGATGGCTCGCCATAGATATCGCGCCCGATGCCGGCACCATCGGCATCGATCACGCCAACACCTTCCCCGATGCCGGCACCATCGCCAACACCATCCATCTTGTCAAACACCGACAGTTTCACACCATCGACAGACTCGACCACAGAAAAATCCGTAACCGCGAGCGATATGATGAAGAGCGCCATCAAAATGATCGCAACAATCCTTGAAAAGATTCGTTTTCGATCCAGAAATGACGAATATGCAATGTTATCCATTTCTTTTGTAACATCTTCTGCCAGATCCTCCATCACAACATTTTCAATTCCGCAATTGTCATGCGCCGTCTTCAGCGGTTCATCCAGTTCAGGATATGTCGTTCCAATGCCTGCGCACACGTCCATGTGCCGTCTGCGTGCCTGCACCACAATCATAGCCAGCACCGTAATCGTGGTCATAACAGCAAGTACGATCCCGCATAACGCAGATGCAGCAATCTCTTTTCCGATATCTGGAAACCTGATGATATCGATCCCTATCATAACTGCGCAGATATGATCGATACCAGAGAAGATGATAACCGTGTATGATGCCATGAAGATCAGAATCGAATCCAGCAGTACGTAATATATGTTGAATTTCTTAAATAGATCGCCCAGTTCCGAGATCGCCTCTGTGAATGTGTACATGCTGATATCTCTATTACATAATTAATCTTAAACCCAACTTCGCTTGCGTGCAGCAAGTTCGATCGCCCGCACGATGCTGCTTGTTGGATTGATCGTTGCTACCGGTATACGCAGTATCTTCTCGACTGTCGGGCTGACGATAGGCGCGCAGACAAGCGCTGATGCACCATCACGTTCGGCACGAACCGCTGCTATGATCGCATCCTCCATCGTGGATGCCGCATACTCGCGCACAACCACGGATTCACCCTCAATCAGTAACTGCCTCTCTGTGATGCGATCGAGTACGGGGCGCGCTGCGATCACTGCGATAAAATTCTTTTCTGTGCCTTCGAGTTTTCGTATGGTTTCTATAATCTGTCTGAGCGTCTTCACATTCGGCTCGCGGTGCCCTGACAGTATCTTGTATAGCGTGCTGTGTGGAATTGAGGCGCACTTGCTGAATTCGAGAACAGTCATACCAAGTTCATCCTTTATTGCTCTGGAAAGCAGATTCCTGAACCGTTCATCCGATTCGAATACCGCAAGAATCACCTCGTCTGCTATCATACGGATGTTATAATGTTTCCAACGTTCATATACATTGACATGGTGACTGAATACAAACAGTGCATCATCGTCCGTGCTGATCTGAAACTCTCGCGTGGAAAGCTTGCCGTACAGGTTGCACATGCTGCGGTATCGGCAGCAGAAGTTGCGGATGCCAGCAGCCGCAGAGCATGGAAGGATGGTGGGCAGAAGAAGATCGTGTTACAGGTGAAAAACCTTTCAGAACTGTATGAACTGAAGATGGATGCAGAAGCGGCAGGGTTTTCGACAGCATTGATCACGGATGCTGGTCTGACCGAGGTACCTCCGGGCACGGTCACCGCGCTCGGCATCGGACCAGCCCGATCCGATCAACTGGATGCAGTCACAGGAGAATTGCATCTGGTATAATTTTATAATATTACATATTACAATGTGCCTCATAAACGATTATCAAAATCACAGGGCAGCCGGTCTGGCACCACAGTGCTGAGTATGTAGGGGACACTGCATATAGAGAGATTAAAGGTATGCCGGTACTTTATTTCATTATTGGTGTGTAAATACTGATACAATATTATTCCCCCGTTCTGTTATTATGCCATGATATTACCACATCATATACTAAACCGACACCTTTATATACACCTTGTTACCACCATACGGTACATCAACATAAGGCTATCATCGCAGGAAATTAGTATCTTCCTGCAGTACCATAGCAATAATGTTTCCATCACAAGAAATCAAACGGTGTACCCATGTCTCAGACAACGATTGACCAACTGAATACGATCCTCGCGGATCTGAGCGCTCGTGTTGAATGCATACGCGGGGTTGTCGTATCATCCGCAGACGGTCTCAAGATAGCGGATAGGTTTCGTGATTATTCTTATGATACACAGGTCGCACATGCGATCAGTGCATCGATCGTTGGTCTGGCAAACAAATCGGTCCACAATCTCGGTCTACCTCCATTCGATCGTGCCACGATTTACACCAAGGACGGAATCGTTACTGTGTTCAATCTGGATCATGCCTCGCTGCTGGCACTGCTCGATCCCGATGCCAATGTCGGATTGGTGATGATTGAGCTCCAGCACACCGCTGAACTGGTCAAAAGAGTTATGAGGTTATAGGATGATAAGGGATGCCATGGTATGGAATGAGGATCTGAACATCCCGATCTATCCAAGGGCTGGTGATCTGGTGTTGCTGATGAATTCGCTCGTCGATGTGATTGGCAGGGGAAGCGCAGGTATTCTGTATAATTTTGGCAGGCAACTCGCAGAAAAATACTACAGGAGCATGAGCATACCTGAAGATCTCGGTCCGGATGCCATTTTTAAGAATATTCTGAGTAGTATGATGTTTTCTGATTGGTTCACAAAAATGGAGATTGAGAAGGGCGAGGGGCTTGTTGTGATATTACAGAATGTCTTCGAACTGAATGCGAACGAAGACAGTTGCAATTTTATTCGCGGTTTTCTTGCCGGGCTATCCTCAAGTATATACCGCACAACATACATCTGCAAGGAGAACCGCAATCCTGAAGGAGTATGCGTGTTCACGCTCATCGAACGGTAACTTTTTTATGATAGTAACCGAAAGATGCGTTCGAGGAATAGCATCATGAGAAGAAAAAGAAGTTATGACGACATGCCCATCGATTTCGATATCTTTGAGGATATGATCGAGGATTTGATCGATCATATCGAAGAGGTTGACGATGGCAATCCGGTGATGTATGGATTCTCCATAACCAAACGTCCAGGGGAGGAGCCTGAGATTTTTGAGTTTGGAAGTCGCCCCAAAGTCGATGATCCGGTTTCTGACGGATACAAACCATTGCTTGAGGTCTTTGAAACCGATGATTCCGTGCATTTGGTTGCTGAACTGCCTGGCATTGATAAGGAAGAAATATCGCTGGATGCTACCGAAAACACACTCACGATAAAGGTGTGCGTTGAAGATCGAACATTTTCAGAGAACATCGAACTTCCGGCACGCGTTGATCCATCGAGCGCTACGGCAGGCTATCGCAACGGCGTTCTTGAGGTGACTCTCACGCGGATAGGGGATGCAAAGACCAGAATAGAGATAAAATAACCCCGACTCAAGTTGGGGATTGGTATTATGAAAAACGATGTCTGCGTGCTCATACCCACGCTCAATGAGGCAAAAACAATCTCTGACATCGTGAAAAAATTTCGGACAGATGGTTATAAGGTGCTCGTGATCGACGGGCACAGTACCGACAATACCCGTGAACTCGCTGTAAACGCGGGCGCAGAGGTCATCGTTCAGACAGGGAAGGGTAAGGGGCAGGCGATCCAGCAGGCATTTGCCACCATCGAAGACGAATATGTGGTGATGATCGACGGTGATGGTACATATCTGCCGGATGAGATCGGTGTGATACTTGCACCGGTGTTGAATGGGCAGGCGGATCACGTCATTGGAAATAGATTCGCCAATTTCTCAAAGGGCGCATTCACAAAACTGAATTTGGTTGGCAATAAACTTCTAAACAAGATGTTTGGTCTCATCTATGGCGGTTGGCTCAACGATATCCTGTCCGGTTACCGCGCTTTCAATAAAAAAGCATATAAATGGATCGACCTGAACAAAACAGGCTTTGAGATCGAGACCGAAATCACGGTCGAATGCGTCAAGAAGGATCTGAGGATCGCAGAGGTCCCGATCACTTATCTGCCAAGACGCTATGACGCATCAACGAAACTTAATCCACTAAAAGATGGAATCAAGATCGGAATGGCTATATATAAACTTGCAAGACTGCATAATCCGTTGATCTATTTCGGAATAATCGGGGCATTATTCATGCTTTCTGGTGTTGCAGTTGGAATTTACGTGGTGAATGAGTGGTTTCTCGGAATCACGCATGTCCCACTCACGATTCTGGCAACACTGCTCACCATCATCGGGATTCAATTGTTTATCTTTGGTTTGATCGCAAACATGATTGCAACTCTGCATCAGGAGGTTATGCGGGAGATCAGACATCGTCATAGAGAGTCATAAAACCTTCATCTCTAAAATAATTCGTATTCCAGTCGTTTCTTATCAGGATTGTAGATGCAGGTCGGATCTCCGCCATAGAAATTGTTTCCATAGAAATACGCCTTCTGCCGACAGCCTCCGCAAACATCCATATACTCGCATCTTCCGCACGTCCCATCAAGCGTCATCCTTCGCTTGCGAATCTCAAGTAATTGCTCGCTGGGATGTTCGTTCCATATCTCATTGAACGGACGCTCTCTGACATTGCCAACCGTCATCTGCGGTGTAAAATGGCATGGATTCACATTCCCAAGATAATCCACATTGGCAACCTTGTTTCCAATCGAGCATCCGCCTGAAATCTTCAGAAGTTCCCTGACCTTATCGAATCTCTCAGGATCCTCTCTTTTAAGTCGTTCAAGAATGTATACACCGTCCATCGGCGAATCAGTCGTTAAGATCTCGATCTCTCTGTCCTGAAGTTCTATTGCGCTGTCGTAAAGATATTTGAGCACCTGCGTCCGCTCTTCCTTCGTGAGATCCAGCTCCATGATATCTTTCCCCCGTCCGGTCGGAACAAGATGATACAAACAGAATCTTGGTATCCCCCTTTCAACGCAAAGATCAAGGAGTTTCGGAACTTCCTGCCAGTTTTCTTTCTGTATTGTAATTCTGATTCCTGTTTTGAGTCCTGCTTCCTGTGCGTTTTTTATTCCTTCCATTGCACGGTCGAAAGACCCTTTCACACCCCGAAACGCATCATGTTTGGATGCGGTGGCTGCATCCACGCTAATACCGACGTACCTGATCTCTGCTTCTGCTAACAGTGTTGCCACCTCTGGCGCGATTAGCGTCCCATTGGTGGATATCACCATGCGAACCCCTCTGTCTTTCGCATGGAACGCAAAGGGGAAGAAATTTTTACTCATCAATGGCTCTCCGCCAGTCACGATGAGTATCGGTATGTCAATCGAAGCCATTTCATCGATGAAACGTATACCCTCTTCGAGCGTCCATTCATCAGGATGCTTCGATCTCGCATCCAGATAGCAGTGTTTACATGCAAGATTACACTCGCGTGTGATGTTCCACATGATTACCGGCTTTACCTCTGAAGAGAACCTGATGAGATCGTCGGGTGCCTCTGCGCATGCGATCTCTCTTGCACGAATCGCCTCCCAGACGGTGGCGCGGTCTGCCAGTACCTTTGAGAAGATGATCATATCAGTAGACTATGGAGGGCGGTATGATAAAGATTATGATGCCCGCGGTTGTGAGATCTGCTGGA